>JAYENH010000114.1:0-18510 GCA_034721995.1 Bacteroidota bacterium | reverse complement strand
CCAAAATTAAAAATCATTGGAAAAAGAATTATCAAAAGCCCAATCTGCAAAATTAAACAAAGTAGCTTTCTGAAAAATGATGGTTTTTGGGGTATCAGAATTGGCTTGATGACAATTTGTTCATTTGCCAATAAAATCATAGAAATAATATTCTACTTTTTTATTTCTGATATTCTGCATGTTAGGCTTGAAATATGAAAATAAAAAGAAATAAAATTTGATAAGAAAATAAAAAGAAATAAATTTGATAAGAAATTTTCGTTTTAATATCTTTGCCGCTCAATTTTTAAAGATGAATAAATTATGATAGTGATACCACTTAAAGAAGGTGACAACATCGATAGGGCATTAAAGAAATTTAAGCGTAAGTTTGAGAAAACAGGTACTATTAAAGAATTAAGGGCTCGTCAGGCTTTTAAAAAGCCATCAGTATCGAAGAGAGAGCAAAAAATTCATGCAGTTTATGTCCAAAAATTACAGCAACAGGAAGAATAAAAATCATTCAGGGAAAGGATTTTGATTATTAGTAAAATATTTACCTAATTCAATTCCTCTAATTTATGTCCACTGAGAGATTTATAAAGTATTTAGAACACGAGAAGTGCTATTCAGTACATACACTTCAATCATATAAGATTGATTTAAAGCAATTTATTGCCTTTTGCAAACACACAAACGGCTGTTTTAAAGAAAACCTAATCAATTCAAAATTAATTAGGGAGTGGGTAGTTTCATTATTGAATAATTCTTACTCTGCCAAATCTGTAAATCGAAAAATATCTACTTTACGAAGTTTCTTCAGGTATTTGCAAACCCATAACATCATATCTCAAAATCCGGTTGACTCAATAAATTCGCCAAAAACAAACAAAAGGCTTCCTGTCTTTGTTAATGAACAGGCCATGGAAGTTTTATTTAAAGAAGTTGATTTCGGAGAAGGATTTGAAGCAATACGCAACAAACTTATAGTTGAAATCTTATATTCTACCGGAATCAGGCTTTCAGAATTAATTGGTCTAACAGACAATTCAATCGACACAAATAATAATACCATAAAGGTATTGGGGAAAAGAAATAAAGAAAGAATAATCCCATATAATGAATCATTGAATTTATCCATTGTTAATTACCTGAACCACAGAGAAGAAATATACAGGGAAGACCCTATCAACACTTTTTTTATAACTAAAAAGGGTAAAGCAATTTACCCAAAGCTTGTATACAGGATAGTTAACCAAGCTCTTAGCATTGTATCGACTGTAGAAAAAAAGAGCCCGCATGTTATCCGACACAGTTTTGCAACGCACATGCTTAACAACGGAGCCGACCTTAATGCAATAAAAGAATTACTTGGGCATTCGAATTTATCGGCTACCCAAATTTACACATATACCACATTTAGTAAATTGAAAGATATATATAACCATGCTCACCCACGGGCATAAAATAGGAGGAATAAGATTATGAACATTACAATTCACTCAATCCATTTCGATGCTGACACAAAATTAGAATCATTTATTGAGAGCAAAATCACAAAATTATCTCAATTTTATGATTCAATTATTGGTGCTGAAATATTTTTGCGTTTAGAAAAAGCACAAAACTCCGAAAACAAAATCACCGAAATCAAAGTTGAAATTCCAGGAAACGACTTATTTGCCAAGAAACAAAGCAGTTCATTTGAGGCTGCAACCGATGCTGCTATTGAAGCTTTACGCCGTCAAATAACCAAGCATAAAGAAAAGCAAAGGGGGTAATAAAATTTATTAAAAATTTTGATTTTTTTTTTGGGATATTAAATTAAAAGTTCTTACATTTGCACACCATTTTTCAGAGCCAATTTAGAGGCTCAATAATGGGAGAATATTTAACAAGATTGCCGATGTAGCTCAGTTGGTCAGAGCAGCTGATTTGTAATCAGCAGGTCGGGGGTTCGAATCCCTCCATCGGCTCTTTAAAAGTTCTTTATGTATTTGAAATTACTTTTTTAATTTAAGCTACGGGGAGATTCCAGAGCGGTCAAACGGGGTAGACTGTAAATCTATTGGCTAAGCCTTCGGAGGTTCGAATCCTCCTCTCCCCACTAAATTAAAAAGCGGGAGTAGCTCAGTTGGTAGAGCATCAGCCTTCCAAGCTGAGGGTCGCGAGTCCGAGTCTCGTCTCCCGCTCATTTCTTTAGCCGACGTAGCTCAGGGGTAGAGCGTTTCCTTGGTAAGGAAGAGGTCATGGGTTCAATTCCCATCGTTGGCTCTTTATAGAGGTAAACAAAATATAAAAACTAATATAACAGAATAATTAATTTAATATTTTAAAGTTATGGCTAAAGAAAAATTTGATAGGTCGAAGCCTCACGTCAATATCGGTACTATTGGTCACGTTGACCACGGTAAAACAACCTTAACCGCTGCTATAACAATGGTTTTGGCAAAGAAAGGTTTATCCGAAATTAAGTCTTTCGATTCGATTGATAATGCACCTGAGGAAAAAGAAAGGGGCATTACTATTAATACAGCACATATTGAATATCAAACTGCAAACCGTCACTATGCACATGTTGACTGTCCCGGTCACGCAGATTATGTAAAAAATATGGTAACTGGTGCCGCCCAAATGGATGGTGCTATTATTGTTGTTGCCGGTGATGATGGACCTATGCCACAAACCCGCGAACACATTCTACTTGCACGTCAGGTAAATGTACCAAAACTTGTTGTTTTTATCAACAAAGTTGATATGGTTGACGATGAAGAATTATTGGAATTAATCGAGATGGAAGTTCGTGAATTGTTAGACTTCTACGAATTTGATGGGGACAATTCACCTGTCATCCTTGGTTCAGCACTTGGAGCTATGAACGGCGAAGCCAAGTGGGAAGATAAAGTTATGGAGCTAATGGATGCTGTTGATACATGGATTCCTGTTCCTCCACGCGATTACGAAAAGCCATTTTTAATGCCGGTTGAAGACGTTTTCTCTATTACAGGACGTGGTACTGTTGCAACCGGAAGGATCGAGACAGGTATTGTAAATTCAGGCGAAGAAGTTAGACTTATTGGATTAGGTGCTAATAATCGTAAGACTGTAGTTACCGGAGTAGAAATGTTTCGTAAGATTTTGGATCGTGGTGAAGCTGGTGATAATGTAGGTTTATTGTTACGCGGTGTCGACAAGAAAGAAATTAAGCGTGGTATGGTTATCGCAAAACCTAATTCAATCAAACCTCATACAATTTTCAAAGCAGAAATTTATGTGTTGAAAAAAGAAGAAGGTGGTCGTCATACTCCATTCCATAACAATTATCGTCCGCAATTTTACCTACGTACACTTGATGTAACAGGCGAAATTAAACTTCCGGAAGGAGTTGAAATGGTAATGCCAGGCGATAATGTTACTATTACAGTAAATCTTATTTATCCGGTAGCATGTAATGTAGGTCTTCGATTTGCAATACGTGAAGGAGGACGTACCGTTGGTGCAGGTCAGATAATTGAAGTAGAAGACTAAAATACATCAAAATAATATTTAAAAAGACGCTTCGGCAAAGTATACTTTGCCGGGCTTCTTTTTATAAAAACACGGGTGTAGCTCAATTGGTAGAGCAGTGGTCTCCAAAACCAAAGGTTGAGAGTTCGATTCTTTCCACCCGTGCTTAGAAGAAGACAAAGACGATGAAAATAAAAGCATATATAGAAGATACATACAACGAATTAATCAATAAAGTTACATGGCCAACATGGGCAGAACTTCAAAATAGTGCAGTTGTTGTAATGGTAGCTTCACTTATTATTGCATTTGTTGTTGCGCTTATGGACAGTGCCTTCCGCAATTTAATGCAGTTTATTTACGGAATGTTCTATTAATCGTTTTATAAGACGGTATTGAGATGGGAAATGTTGAGAAAAAATGGTATGTTGTTCGAGCAATAGGAGGCAAGGAGAACAAAGTAAAAGAATATATTGAGAATGAAATTTCCCGTCTTAAACTCAATGATTTTGTAGCACAAGTACTTATTCCGAAAGAGAAAATTTATCAAATCAGAAAAGGGAAAAAAATCAGCAAAGAGAGAAATTTTTTCCCCGGATATATATTAATTGAAGCAGCACTTGTAGGGGAAATCCCCTTCATAATAAGAAATGTTCCAAATGTAATTGGTTTTCTTGGCAATGAAAAAGGTGGCGCACCAACGCCCATCAGAATGACAGAAGTTAACCGCATTTTGGGTAAAGTTGACGAACTTGCTGAAAGCGATGAAGAATTGAATGTTCCATTTTATGTTGGCGAGTCGGTAAAAGTTATTGATGGCCCATTTAACAGTTTCAGTGGAATTATCGAATATGTTAACGACGAGAAGAAGAAGCTTAAAGTAATGGTAAAAATCTTTGGCCGGAAAACGCCTTTGGAACTCAGCTTCATGCAAGTTGAAAAAGAATAACCCAAAGGGATTTCCTGCATATAGATATTAGAAATAGAAATAGTAAACGATGGCTAAAGTAGTAGAAGGATTAATAAAATTACAAATCAAGGGTGGGGCAGCTAATCCATCACCTCCTGTTGGACCTGCTCTGGGTTCCAAGGGTGTAAACATCATGGAGTTTTGCAAACAATTTAATGCAAGAACCCAGGAAAGTGCAGGAAAAGTATTGCCCGTAATTATCACTGTTTATAAAGACAAATCATTTGACTTTATAATTAAGCGTCCACCTGTGGCAGTTCAAATTCTTGAACATGCAAAAATTAAGTCTGGCTCTGCTGAGCCTAACAGAGAAAAGGTAGCTAAAATTACCTGGGAACAGGTTAGGGCTATTGCAGAAGACAAGATGCCGGATTTGAACGCATTTACCATTGAATCTGCCATGCACATGGTTGCAGGAACGGCAAGAAGTATGGGTATAACCGTAAAGGGTGAATTCCCAAGTGCATAATTTAAAGAGATTACAAACCATGGCAAAATTAACAAAAAACCAAAAGTTAGCTCAATCTAAAATTGAACCGCTTAAAAGCTATAACCTTGCCGAAGCTGCCGATTTATTAAAAGAGGTAACAAGCACAAAATTTGATGCTTCAATCGACATGGATATTCGATTAGGAGTAGATCCTAGAAAAGCAAATCAAATGGTTAGGGGTATTACAACCCTTCCGCATGGCACGGGTAAACAAAAAAAGGTATTAGTAATGTGTACTCCTGACAAAGAACAGGAAGCCAAAGACGCAGGAGCCGATTTTGTTGGACTGGACGAATATGTTCAGAAAATCAAAGACGGTTGGACTAATGTTGATGTAATTATTACAATGCCCCCTGTTATGGGTAAAGTTGGTCAGTTAGGACGAATATTAGGCCCAAGAGGCTTAATGCCAAACCCCAAAAGCGGTACCGTTACAATGGAAATCGGTAAAGCTGTTAAAGAAGTAAAATTAGGTAAAATTGATTTTAAAGTTGATAAATACGGAATAATTCATGCTTCCATTGGTAAAATTTCTTTCAGCAAAACTCAAATTGTTGAAAACGCCAAAGAATTATTAAGTACTATCATCAAACTAAAGCCTACGGCTGCAAAAGGCACTTACGTAAAAAGTATCTTCATCTCAAGTACCATGAGTCCGGGGATATCTATAGATGCCAAAACAATTGATTAGTGTTTTTATTTGAAAACGATTAATTAGCATGAAACGCGAAGAAAAAGACGCAATAATCGGGAACATCGTTGAGCAAATTAAAATCAGCAATCATTTTTATTTGACTGATATTGAAGGCCTCAATGCTGAGGATACCAGTATGCTTAGAAGGCAATGCTTTAAAAATGGCATTAAGCTGGTAGTGGTAAAGAATACCTTGCTAAACAAAGCATTAGAGAAATCGAAAGTTGAATATAAAGAATTGTATGATGTTTTAAAAGGCCCAACAGCAGTAATGTTTACTGAACAGGGGAATACTCCTGGAAAACTCATAAAAGAATTCCGTAAAAAAAGCGAAAAGCCTGTTCTTAAGGCTGCTTATATTGAGGAAACAATTTATGTTGGTGATGAAATGTTGGATACTTTAGCTTCAATGAAATCGCGAGAAGAAATGATCGGCGATATTGTATTGTTGCTTCAATCACCAACAAAAAAGGTTATTACTTCATTACAATCAGGAGCAAATATCTTACACGGTGTACTCGAAACACTTGCAAAAAAAGACAATTAAACAAGTTTAAATTTAAAAAAAAATAAAAAATATGGCAGATTTAAAAGCATTTGCGGAGCAGTTGGTTAACTTAACTGTAAAGGAAGTAAACGAATTAGCAGACATCTTAAAGGATGAGCACGGTATTGAACCTGCTGCCGCAGCAGTTGTTGCAGGTGCTGCAGGAGGTGGCGAAGCAGCTGCTGAAGAAGAAAAAACCGAGTTTGATGTAATACTTGTTGCTCCCGGTGGTGCAAAACTTCAAATTGTTAAGTTGGTTAAGGAATTAACCGGACTTGGCCTCAAAGAAGCCAAAGGTGTTGTAGACTCAGCACCAACTCCAATTAAGGAAGGTGTTCCAAAAGATGAAGCAGACGTATTAAAAGCTAAATTAGAAGAAGCAGGAGCAGAGGTTGAACTTAAATAAAAGCAACACTAAATATAAAGGTTTTGTAGGTTTAGAATCTTGTAAATAGGATTCTAAGCCTTTTTGTTGTTTTATAATAGTTAACATAATCATAAAATCCATGGCATCTAATAATCGAATAAGTTTTTCATCGGTACAAAATAAATTAGACTATCCCGATTTCCTTGAAATTCAGTTAAAATCTTTTACTGAATTTTTCCAGCTTAATTCTACACCAGAGCAAAGAAAAAAAGAAGGTCTGTATAAGGTTTTTAGCGACAATTTTCCGATAACCGATACAAGGAATAATTTTGTCCTGGAATTTATTAATTTCTACACCGATCCACCAAGATATACTATTGCAGAATGTATCGAACGAGGATTGACACATAGTGTTCCGTTAAAGGCAAAATTAAAACTCTACTGTACTGATCCTGAACACGAAGATTTTGATACAGTAATACAGGATGTTTTTCTTGGGGTTGTTCCATACATGACACCTAAGGGGACATTTGTTATTAACGGAGCCGAAAGGGTTGTTGTATCTCAGCTACACAGATCGCCAGGAGTTTTCTTTGGGCAAAGCCTTCATGCCAATGGCACCAAGCTTTATTCATCCAGGATTATTCCTTTTAAAGGATCGTGGATGGAATTTGCTACTGATATAAATTCAGTAATGTATGCTTACATCGATCGTAAGAAGAAACTTCCGGTTACTACACTGCTGAGGGCAATTGGTTACGAAAGCGATAAAGATATCCTTGAGATATTCGGTTTGGCCGACGAAATAAAAGTTTCAAAAACAGGACTTAAAAAAGTTGTTGGCAGAAAACTGGCAGCAAGAGTACTGAAATCATGGGTCGAAGATTTTGTTGATGAAGATACAGGTGAAGTAGTTTCCATTGAACGTAATGAAGTTGTCATTGATAGAGAAACCGTTATTGAAAACGAACATATTGAGCATATTGTAGACTCGGGTTCAAAAACAATACTTCTTCATAAAGAAAACCAAAACCTTTCTGACTATGCAATTATATATAATACATTGCAGAAAGACCCCTGTAATTCAGAAAAAGAAGCTGTTCTACACATTTACCGCCAGTTGCGCAACTCCGAACCACCGGACGATGCCACTGCCCGTGATGTAATTGACAAATTGTTCTTTTCGGACAAACGATACGACCTTGGTGAAGTTGGACGTTTTAGGATAAACAAAAAACTCGGGTTAAACACTTCGATGGATGTTAAAGTACTTACCAAAGAAGATATTATCCACATCATCAAACATCTTATTGAGCTAATAAACTCAAAAACCGATGTTGACGATATTGACCACTTGAGCAACCGACGAGTAAGAACAGTTGGCGAACAGTTGTCAAACCAATTTGGAGTTGGACTTGCAAGAATGGCACGTACCATTCGCGAGCGCATGAATGTTAGGGACAATGAAGTTTTTACACCTATTGATCTTATCAATTCAAAAACTCTGTCATCAGTAATTAATTCTTTCTTCGGAACCAATCAGCTTTCTCAATTCATGGATCAAACCAATCCATTGGCCGAGATGACCCATAAGAGACGTATGTCAGCACTGGGACCTGGTGGTTTATCACGAGAAAGAGCAGGATTCGAGGTTCGCGACGTACACTACACACATTATGGTCGTCTTTGTCCTATTGAAACACCTGAAGGACCAAACATTGGCCTTATTTCATCTCTTTGCGTTTATGCAAAAATCAACAAACTTGGATTTATTGAAACGCCATACAGAGATGTTGTAGAAGGACAAGTAAACCTTAACAATAAAGAAGTTATTTATCTGAGTGCAGAAGAAGAAGAAGCAAAAATAATAGCTCAGGCAAATGCTACCGTTGATGATACTGGAAAATTTATTAATGAAAAAGTAAAAGCAAGGTACGAAGGTGATTTCCCCCTTGTTGACAACAGTGAAGTGCACCTTAAAGATGTTGCGCCAAACCAGATTGCTTCTATTGCTGCATCTCTAATACCATTTCTCGAACACGATGATGCAAACCGTGCATTAATGGGATCGAACATGATGCGCCAGGCTGTTCCTTTATTAAAACCAGAAGCACCTATTGTAGGTACCGGTATTGAAGGAACTACTGCAACTGATTCAAGAATTTTGATTATTGCAGAAGGAAATGGCGTAGTAGAATATGTCGATTCCGGCGAAATATTAATTCGCTACGAACGCAGCGAAATAGAGGAATTTGTTTCTTTCGACGATGATATGAAACGCTATTACCTTCCGAAGTATCGCAAAACAAACCAGAATACTACCGTTAACCTTAAACCGATTGTTACAAAAGGCGAAAAAGTTACAAAAGGTCAGGTGTTATGCGAGGGTTATGGCACCGAAGACGGAGAAATTGCACTCGGAAAAAACCTGAAAGTTGCTTTTATGCCTTGGAAAGGATACAATTTTGAGGATGCAATTGTTATTTCGGAAAAAGTAATGCGTGATGATATATTCACATCAATTCATATTGATGAATATGGACTTGAAGTACGCGATACTAAACGGGGATTGGAAGAACTAACTTCTGATATTCCAAATGTCAGCGAAGAAGCCACTAAAAACCTGGATGAAAATGGCTTGATCCGTATTGGAGCCAATGTTCAGCCTGGCGATATCCTTATTGGAAAAATCACACCAAAAGGCGAATCGGACCCATCGCCTGAGGAAAAATTATTACGAGCAATATTCGGCGATAAGGCTGGTGATGTAAAAGATGCCTCGCTAAAAGCTTCACCTTCGCTACAAGGTGTTGTAATTGACAAAAAATTGTTCTCGCGATTGGTAAAAGACAAAAAAAGCAAGGACACAGAAAAGCCCAAAATAGAGAAGATTGACGAACTCTTTGAGCAAAGAGTAACCACTCTGAATGGCAGGATGCTTGATAAACTTTTCTCTATTGTTAATGGAAAAACATCACAAGGTGTAAAAAATTATTTTTCAGAAGACATAATTCCAAAAGGTATAAAATTTACACAAAAGTTACTTTCCGAAGTCAATTATCTTGATGTGAACCCAAACAAATGGACTACAGACAAGAAAAAGAATGAACTGATTAGGCAACTGTTACACAATTACTTAATCAAACATAAAGAATACGAATCGGATAATAGACGAGAAAGATATAATATAATTATTGGCGACGAATTACCTGCAGGTATCATTAAGCTTGCAAAGATTTATATTGCCAAGAAGCGGAAAGTTAAGGTTGGCGATAAAATGGCTGGCCGACATGGTAATAAAGGTATTGTTGCCCGTATTGTTCGTGAAGAAGATATGCCATTTCTTGCTGACGGTACTGCTGTTGATATTGTACTTAACCCATTAGGCGTTCCTTCAAGAATGAACCTGGGCCAAATTTACGAAACAGTATTGGGCTGGGCAGGAAAAGAACTCGGATTAAAATTCGCAACACCTATTTTTGATGGTGCAACACTAGATCAAATTAATGAATACACTGATAAAGCAGGGATTCCACGCTACGGAAAAACCTATCTCTACGATGGTGGTACAGGCGAAAAATTTGATCAACCTGCTACAGTAGGCATTATTTATATGATTAAGCTGGGACACATGGTTGACGATAAAATGCACGCACGTTCTATTGGCCCATACTCACTTATCACACAACAACCACTGGGAGGTAAAGCACAGTTTGGTGGTCAACGATTTGGAGAAATGGAAGTTTGGGCACTCGAAGCATTTGGTGCAGCAAATATACTTCAGGAAATACTTACTGTAAAATCGGATGATGTTATTGGCAGGGCAAAAGCTTACGAAGCTATTGTTAAAGGTGATGCAATGCCAACACCAGGAATACCGGAATCGCTGAATGTATTATTGCACGAACTCAGTGGGTTAAATCTTAGTGTGAAACTCGAATAATTTTTTTTCGGGTAAATTGAATTGAGATAAGGATCTTACTCCTGTCAAATCTCAAAAATATAATTTAGTAAAAACTTTAATCACATAAAAATATGGCGTTCAGAAGGGATATCAAAGTTAAAAGCAATTTTACAAAAATCTCTATTGGTTTAGCCTCGCCCGAAGAAATACTTGAGCGTTCGAGCGGCGAAGTATTAAAGCCTGAAACAATTAACTACCGAACATATAAACCTGAACGGGATGGATTGTTTTGTGAACGGATTTTTGGGCCGGTCAAAGATTACGAATGCCATTGCGGCAAATATAAGCGTATTCGCTACAAAGGGATTGTTTGCGACAGGTGCGGCGTTGAAGTTACCGAAAAAAAAGTCCGTCGCGAAAGAATGGGACACATTGCATTGGTAGTGCCGGTTGCCCATATTTGGTATTTCAAATCCTTGCCCAATAAAATAGGCTACTTGCTTGGTCTCCCTACAAAAAAACTCGATACTATTATTTATTACGAAAGGTATGTAGTTATTAATCCGGGTATTAAAGCCAGCGATGAATTAAAATACTTAGATTTTCTTACTGAGGAAGAGTACCTTGATATACTTGAGACTTTACCAAAAGACAATCAGACACTTGACGACGATCACCCTGACAAGTTTATTGCAAACATGGGTGCTCAGGCTTTGTATCAGTTATTAGAAAGGATTGATTTAGACAATCTGTCTTATACTTTACGCCATAAAGCAAATACCGAAACTTCGCAACAAAGAAAAAATGAGGCTTTAAAAAGATTGCAGGTTGTAGAGGCTTTTCGTGCATCGAAAAAAAGGAACAATCCTGAATGGATGATTGTAAAAGTAGTTCCAATTATTCCACCCGAATTGAGACCATTAGTACCTCTTGATGGTGGACGATTTGCTACTTCCGATTTAAATGATCTTTACAGAAGGGTTATAATCAGAAACAATCGTTTAAAGCGATTGATCGAGATTAAGGCTCCTGAAGTGATTCTTAGAAATGAAAAACGAATGTTGCAGGAATCTGTTGATTCCTTATTCGATAACTCAAGAAAAGTAAATGCAGTAAAAACCGATGCAAACCGGGCACTTAAATCGCTTAGCGATAGTTTGAAAGGTAAACAAGGACGGTTTCGTCAGAATTTGCTTGGTAAAAGGGTCGACTATTCGGCACGTTCGGTAATTGTAGTAGGGCCTGAATTAAAACTTCATGAGTGTGGTTTACCTAAAGATATGGCAGCCGAACTCTATAAGCCATTTATTATTCGGAAACTTATAGAAAGAGGTATTGTAAAAACCGTTAAATCTGCCAAGAAGATTGTTGACAGAAAAGATCCTGTTGTTTGGGACGTTTTAGAAAATGTACTAAAAGGGCATCCTGTATTATTGAATCGTGCCCCTACCCTTCACCGTTTAGGAATACAGGCATTTCAACCAAAATTGATTGAAGGAAAAGCCATTCAGTTGCATCCTTTGGCTTGTACAGCATTTAACGCCGACTTCGATGGCGACCAAATGGCTGTTCACTTACCACTTGGAAATGCAGCTGTTCTCGAAGCACAAATGTTAATGCTTGCTTCACATAATATTTTAAACCCTGCCAATGGGGCACCAATAATGGTACCCTCACAGGACATGGTTCTTGGACTTTACTACATAACAAAAGAACGTAAGAGTACTTCTGAATTTACAATGAAAGGCGAAGGTCTTATTTTTTACTCAACCGAAGAAGCTATTATTGCTTATAATGAGAAAAAAGTTGATCTCCATTCAGTCATCAAAATAAAAACAGATGATATTGTTAATGATAAATATGTAAAAATCATAATTCAAACAACTGTTGGCCGGGTATTATTTAATCAGCACGTGCCAAAAGAAGTTGGGTTCATTAACGAAGTATTGACCAAAAAATCTTTGCGCGAAATTATTGGTACGGTTCTTAAAAAATCAGGAACTTCGGTTACCGCCAATTTCCTTGATAATATTAAGCATCTCGGATATCAAATGGCTTTCGAGGGTGGTTTGTCATTTAATCTTGACGATGTTATTATTCCGAAGGAAAAAATCACCATGGTTAATGATGGATATAAGCAAGTAGATGAGGTATTGGCCAACTACAATAATGGATTTATTACCAATAACGAAAGGTATAATCAGATTATTGATATCTGGACACATACAAATGCTAAGCTTACCCAAACACTGATGAACCAGTTAACGTCCGACAATCAAGGCTTCAACTCGGTTTTCATGATGCTTGATTCAGGAGCAAGGGGATCGAAAGAACAAATCCGTCAGCTTTCGGGCATGAGGGGCTTAATGGCAAAACCACAAAAATCAGGATCAACAGGATCTGAGATTATCGAAAACCCAATCCTCTCGAACTTTAAGGAAGGCCTTTCGGTACTTGAGTATTTTATTTCTACTCACGGTGCAAGAAAAGGATTGGCCGATACGGCTCTTAAAACTGCCGATGCCGGATATCTGACACGTCGTTTGGTTGATGTATCACAAGATGTGATCATAAGCTCGGATGACTGTGGTACCTTGAGGGGCTTGGTGGCAACTGCTCTTAAAAATCAGGACGATGTTGTTGAAACATTGTACGACAGATTACTTGGAAGAACAACCGTTCATGATGTTTACGACCCCAATAGCGGTGAATTAATTATCAAATCGGGAGAAGAGCTTACCGAGGAAATCTGTGCACAAATAGAACATACAGCAATTGAACAGGTCGAAATCAGATCGGTACTTACATGCGAAGCAAAAAAAGGTGTATGCGCCAAATGTTATGGCCGTAACCTTGCAACAGGCCGCATGGTACAACAAGGCGAAGCCGTTGGTGTTATTGCTGCCCAGTCGATTGGAGAACCGGGAACACAGCTTACATTACGTACATTCCACGTTGGTGGTACAGCCTCAAATATTACATCAGAATCAAACATTACCGCAAAATACGATGGTATTGCAGATATTGACGAACTGCGAACTGTAGAAAGTATTGATGAGAATGGAAACTTAATTGAAATTGTTATCGGTCGTTTGGCTGAATTACGTATTATTGACAAAAATACAAATATCACTCTTACTACGCATCCTATTCCTTATGGAGCGAAACTATATATCAAAAATGGAGTTGAAGTAAGCAAAGGAACCCTTATTTGCGATTGGGATCCCTATAATGCCGTAATTATTTCGGAAGCTGCAGGAAAAACACAGTTCTCGAATTTAATTGAAGGTATTACTTATAAAGAAGAAGCTGACGAACAAACCGGTTTCAAAGAAAAAGTAATTATCGAAACACGCGATAAAAAGAAGAATGCTGAAATTCATATTATTGGTGATGAAGAGCAAGTATTCAAATCGTACAACCTACCAGTAGGATCACACATTGTTATTCAGGAAAACGAAAATGTTTTAACCGGTCAAGTGCTTGTTAAAATACCTCGTGCAGTTGGAAAATCGGGCGATATCACAGGTGGTTTGCCACGTGTTACTGAACTTTTTGAAGCTCGGAATCCATCGAACCCTGCTGTTGTTTCAGAAATTGACGGAGAAATTGCCTTTGGAAAAATCAAGCGTGGAAACCGTGAAATAATCGTAACATCAAAAACCGGTCAAATCAAGAAATACCTTGTTCCTCTTTCTAAGCAAATATTGGTACAAGTAAACGATTATGTAAAAGCCGGAACCCCTCTTTCCGATGGTGCTACAACACCTGCTGATATATTGGCGATTAAAGGGCCAACAAAAGTTCAGGAATACATTGTAAACGAGGTACAGGAAGTATACCGCCTCCAGGGTGTAAAAATCAACAATAAACATTTCGAAGTAATCGTTCGTCAAATGATGCGTAAAGTTGAAATTGTTGATCCTGGCGATACAAAATTCCTTGAAAAACAGCTTATTGATAAGTGGATTTTTATGGAAGAAAACGATGATATTTACGGTAAAAAAGTTGTGATTAATAATGGGGATTCGCCACTGTTTAGACAAGGACAAATTATTACTGCACGAAAGTTGCGCGACGAAAACTCACTACTGAAACGTAAAGACCTTAAATTGATTGAAGCACGTGAAGCAGTACCAGCAACATCAAGTCAGGTATTGCAAGGTATTACAAGAGCAGCCCTTCAGACCAAAAGCTTTATGTCGGCAGCATCGTTCCAGGAAACAACAAAAGTATTGAACGAAGCAGCCATCCGTGGCAAAGTTGATTATCTCGAAGGCTTGAAAGAAAATGTAATTTGTGGAAAACTAATATCGGCAGGTACAGGAAACCGCAATTTGCAGAAAATGATTGTTGGGTCGATGAGAGAATATGAAAGTCTATTGGCCAGGAAACAAAAGGAATTTGAAGTTGATAAATAGCAATTTTGATTAGTATAATTCAAAAATATAAAGATAAAAAAAGGGGTGCAGCATGTTTGCACTTCTTTTTTTTTAGATATTTTCGAAGTATCTTTGAAACTTAATATTTATATCATAAATAATAAATTTAAAATATTTGTATCATGGCCGAAAACAAACAGAATCAATTGAATATAGAACTCAATGAAGAAGTAGCTCAGGGAATTTATTCCAATCTTGCTATAATTACACATTCCAATGCCGAATTTGTTTTGGATTTTATTCGTATTATGCCCGGTACTCCAAAGGCAAAAGTGAAATCGAGAATTATATTATCACCCGAACACGCAAAACGTTTGTTAGGTGCATTGGCCGATAACGTGAAAAAATTTGAATCGGCACATGGCCCGATAAAAAATCTTGGCGGTCAGTCCGGCCCCGGGGGATTTCCAATGAATTTTGGAGGGCCAACTGCACAAGCGTAAAGTATTTTACAATACACCTCAATACTTTAAAAACCTATCTTGCCACTCCTTGCCGTCTGCTTAACCAATAAATCAATTTTGGAAAGCCCCACATGTCAACATTAATACTCGTACCCCCACCCAGAATGGACAGTACGAGTAACTATCAACAGTATTTAGGAATATTTTTTATTCCCCTGAAAAGTATTTGTTTCTGATATATAATGTGTAATTACCTTTGTTATGAAAATATTTGCCTCTTTTCTTTTTCTGATATTTATAATAAGCAATAGTTTTGCACAATTTCGATCTTTAGAAAAACAAAACCACACTGTAAATAAATTGTTGGAAAGCATTATTGTTTCCCCGGATTTTAAAAGCGCAGGATTTGCCTTTTATGCAGTCGATATTAATACAGGAGAAACTATTGCAGCAGTAAATCCTGATATGGTTCTTAAGCCGGCATCAACACTTAAATTGTTATCGACAGCAACAATTTTAGAATTGCTTGGACCCGATTACAATTTTGAAACAGCACTTGAATATACCGGTAAAATTGATACTGGTAACCATTTTCTGAATGGAGATCTTATCATTAAGGGAGGAGGCGATCCTTCTCTTGGTTCAAAATATTTCGATCAAACTAATAACAAACAGTTTTTATCTGAATGGACCAATGTAATTGCCAACATGGGAGTTGATTCAATAAGCGGGAGAATAATTGCTGATGCCCGTTTTTATAGTTGGGATATTATACCTCCAACATGGTCGTGGATAAATATGGGGAACTATTATGGTGTCGGTCCATGTGGTTTATCTGTTTACGACAATTGCTATTCGGTTTATTTTAACACCGGCAAAATAGTTGGCGCTACTGTAAAAATCGTTAATCTTGTTCCTGATATTCCTGATATGGTTTTTGACAATACAGTTACAGCCGATTCCATTTATTACGACAATGCCTATATCTTTGGTGCGCCTTACTGTAACAATCGCTATATCAGGGGACAATTGCCTATTGACAAACAGCATTTTAAAGTAAAAGGCTCGATGCCCGATCCTGCTTATGTTTTAGC
This sequence comes from Bacteroidota bacterium, assembly GCA_034721995.1. Lineage (GTDB taxonomy): Bacteria > Bacteroidota > Bacteroidia > Bacteroidales > M50B96 > JAIOYV01. Next base: position 2,112 of record JAYENH010000114.1, on the reverse strand, counting down.
TTTGCAATTTGATTCAGCATTAAATGCAAATAAAATAAACACCCAAAAAGCGGCTACAACAATACGTTTGCTAAATAAAGAAGGGAGCTTTCATAAAACAATCAGAAAAAATATTCACAAAACTTTTTCACCCGGGCTTTCTGAAATTATTGCCCAAACCAATATCAATAGTATTAATTTGTTTGCTGAACATTGTTTAATTCATTCCGGGATTAAATTAGGAGCTTCACCTGAAACAGGCAGTTCTATCGATTCGGTTTTGAGTTTCTGGAAAAATAAAGGAATGTGCATACAAGGCATATCGCTATACGATGGAAGCGGCCTGTCGCAATACAATGCCATTTCGCCACGTCAAATGGTTTTTTTGCTGAAATATATGAAGCTTAAAAGTAATTATTTCGACACATATTATAATTCTTTGGCTATTGCTGGGAAAACAGGAACACTAAAAAACATGTTTAAAGGCAGTATTGCAAAAGGAAAACTGCGGGCAAAAAGCGGAACCGTAAATCACGTAAAAGCATTTGCCGGTTATGTAACATCGAAATCGGGACGCGAAATTGCCTTTTCTATGGCAGTGAATAACTTTAGCTGCAAACCAGGCGAAGCCACAGAAAAACTGGAGCAATTAATGATTGCATTGGCGGAATTTAAAAAATGACATCTTGATAATTTATCATAAAATCACAAATACATGTCTGAATTTACAAACAATAAAGAAAAAAGGATAGAGCGCTTATTAAAACTGTTTTATGCAATATTAGAAAAAGATGCACCAGGAAAGGCCATAAAACAAAATCAGGACTTAATTGACCAATCTCTCCCTTCCGACATAATTACCCTCGTCGATCTACTTGTAAAATCGAAATTACCAATTGATAAGCTAAAAACCGGTGTCAATAAGTTTCTTAATGTAATGTATACTTCAATTAAGGAATATCCTTACACTAAACCCGCCGATAATAGTTTTCTTGATTGTTGTGTAAAAAACAATGCAGTGTTAGATGAAAAGTTAAAAACATTACGCCCTTTAATAAAACAAATTAATAAAAGCCCTGATGATAATAGTTTAAAAGAAAATTTCATTACTGATCTTAAAATCATTCTTGAATACGAAAATTACTATCTGATAAAAGAAAATGTGCTTTTTCCCTTTCTCGAAAAACAATGGGAAGAGTTTCGTTGCTTAAATATAATGTGGTCATTTCACGACGATATAAGGAAGAACATTAAAAATTTAATTTCTGTACTATCGTCCGATAAACTTAATACAAATATTTTCAACAGGTTAACAGGTGATATATTCTTCAACATATATGCAATAATATTCAGGGAAGAAAGGATTTTATTTCCGTACATAATGGAAACTATATCAGGAGATGGGTTAGATTCTCTTTTTGATGATAGTAAGGAAATAGGTTTCCCATTTTATCAACCACCGGAAAAAATCAGCAAAAAAAAGACAATAGAAAAAGTAAGCCCCAGCAACATCGATTTAAAAAGTGGCAACCTTACTGCTGAACAAATAATATTGCTTTTTAATCATCTCCCTGTCGACATTACATTTGTTGACGAGTATGATAAGGTCAAGTATTTTTCAACACCTAAAAACAGAATTTTCCCGCGTACTAATGCAATAATCGGGCGTGAGGTCAATAATTGCCATCCACCCGAAAGTGTCCACGTTGTTGAACAAATTGTTGATGCTTTTAAAACCGGCACAAAAGATAAAGCCAGTTTCTGGATACAAATGAAAGGTGAATTTATATTAATCCAATATTTTGCCCTTCGCGACGAAAATGGCAACTACAAAGGCGTTATTGAAGTATCGCAGGAAATATCAGAAATTAAAAGCCTCGAAGGCGAAAGAAGATTGTTAGATTGGGAATAGGACTTCGTTGTCATTTGGCTTCGCCCCTATTTACTTGAGAAATTAATTATTCTAATTTCATGCAATCCACGAGCATAGTACTATTGACAACATCGCCGTAATACACAAGGCAAATCACGCCCAAAGGGCAAATGATGTACGAAGAACTAATGGCGTGAAGCGAGTGTCAACGAAGCGATTTTACTGCAATGGTCTCTATTTCGACCAATGCACCTTTTGGC
>JAYENH010000113.1:0-5047 GCA_034721995.1 Bacteroidota bacterium | reverse complement strand
GTTTGGGCGAAATTTTAATTAGTGAAGTCCTAACTTCTGTCCTCATTTCTTGCCGCTCGGCCGAAACAATAAATTCCTCTAATTGAACTGCCCCTTGTTTTAAAAATAAATTCTGATTCTTTATTATGTTCTTTTTAATAATTACCGGCATTTGAATAGTATCGTAGCCAACATAGGTTACCATTAAAATGTATTCTCCTGCCGGAACTTTCGATAAGTTATAAAAACCGTTCACATCGGTTGAAGCTCCATAAGTTGTTCCTTTCAGATACACACTTGTAAAGATAATAGGTTCGCCGCTATCTTTATCGTACACAAAGCCCCTGATATTACCTGATTGGGCATGACCCAACTGGGTTGTCAGAATGAAAATAAGGGACAATATAAATTGTAATTTTCGCATTTCAGAGGTTTCTTAAAAAAAAATAAACAGGGACACAGGTTTTTACCTGTTTCCCTGTTTTATATTTTTCGGTTATAAATAAGCTATTCAAATTTATTGATCAAATCAAGCTTTTGTTTTTCGGTTTTAATTTTAAGTTTCGATTTTTCAATTTTCATATTAACATCTTTAATAAGGCTTTCTGCGTTTTTTGTTTTAGCAAAAAACCCAATGTTATTTTCCAATAAAACTATATCGCTTTCTAATCGCCTGATTCCTTCAATTATCCTATCTTTTTCGACACGGTAATGGCGACTTGATTTACCCCCCTGCGACATGTTTTCTAAACGCTGCTTGTAAACAATTACAGAACGTTTATCTGAATCTATTTTTAGTTTGTCGAATTGTTCGTTTACAGCTTCGCGGAAATCTTTTTGAATTTTATCTTTCAACTTAAACGGAACATGGCCAATTTCGGTCCATTCTTTTTGGTAGTCTTTAAGTTGATTGATATTTTCCTCTACATTCTCAAGTTGTTTGAAATTCTTTAATTTCTCAATCAATTCATTTTTGGCTTTTAAGTTTTTATCGTACTCCTCATTAATGTTTGCAAAATATTTCTCCTTACGTTCGAAAAAATCATTACATGCACCTCGAAACCTTTTCCAGATTTCATCTGATTGTTTACGTGGCACAGGTCCGATTTTCTTCCAGTCTTTCTGTAATTTAATAAGTTCTAAAGTTGTTTTTTTCCAATCGCTGTTATCTTTAATAGCTTCGGCCTGAATACATAATTCAGTTTTTATTTGAAAGTTGTTATTTTGTATTTCTTTATGTTCGAAATAGAAATCGCGTTTTTTATTAAAGAATAAATCGCAAGCATGACGGAATCGCTCAAAAATTTTATTGTTTTCCTTTTTGGTTGCAAAGCCAATAGTTTTCCATAATTTCTGAACTTCTATTAATTCGTCTGACTTTAGTTCCCAGTCTTTATGTTTATCTATACTCAGATTTGCCAGTTCTTCAACTTTTTCGCAAAGGGCAATTTTTGCATTCAGGTTATTGCTTTGTTCCTGCTTTAGTTCTTCGAAGTATTCCTGGTGCAATTTATTAATAGTTGTGGTTGCTGCCTTAAACCTTTCCCAAATATCCTCTCTGTTATCGTTTGGTACTGGCCCAATTTCACGCCACACCTCATGCAATTTTTGTAGTTTTTTAAAAGCCTTGACAACACTCGGCTCCATCATCAGCTCCTCGGCATTTTCGCATAACTTCACCTTGCTTTCAAGGTTTTTCTTCAGGTCGAGGTCGCGGAGTTCACGGTTTATTTTAATATAGTCATAAAATTTCTCAACATTATGATGGTAATTCTCCCAAAGATTACGCACTTCGGGTTGGGGCACCAATCCTATTTCGCGCCATTGTTGTTGTAGTTCGCGAAAATCGTTATAGGTTTTATTAATCGACTCCTGACCATTGATTAATTCCTTTATCGCCTCAATTATTGCATATTTCTTTTTAAGGTTTGCTTCTTTTTCGAGTTCCAGGCTTTTGTTGTATTCCGATTTAAGCCTCTTGTATTCGTTTAAAAGTGCTTTTAATTTGCCTTCTAAAGCATCGGGTTCGGGAACAAAATCGTTTGGTTCGCCACCTTCGGCAAGAAATTTATTTTTGGCAATGTCGACTTCGGCTTTATATTTTTTGTAGAAATTCGATTTTATATTGTCGGTATCATATTTTATATCCTGAACAGGAACATTTTCAAGTTTGTCGGCGAGAATAGTTATTAGCTCTTCCTTCGAAAAAGTAGTGTAATCGGTTTTTGCATCAACCTCCTCCTCAGCATCTTCATGTTCGAGATAGTTTTCAATGCTATTTTTATCTATCTCATCTTCATCAGAAATCTCAGTTCCTTTTTCTGTTTCTTCCACTTTTGTTTTTTCAACAACGGGTTCGGCTTTTTCTACTTCTTCCGCTTTTGTTTCTTCAACAACAGATTCGGGTTCTTTTTTTACTTCTTCTGTTTTTGCTTCTTCAACAACGGGTTCGGGTTCTTTTTCTACCTCCTCTGTTTTTGCTTCTTCAACAATGGGTTCGGATTCTTTTTCTGTTTCTTCCGGTTTTGTTTCTTCAACAACCGGTTCGGATTCTTTTTCTGTTTCTTCCGCTTTTGTTTCTTCAACAACAGGTTCGGTTTCTTTTTCTGTTTCTTCCGGTTTTGTTTCTTCAACAACCGGTTCGGCTTCTTTTTCTACCTCTTCTGTTTTTGCTTCTTCAACAACAGGTTCGGGTTCTTTTTCTGTTTCTTCCGCTTTTGCTTCCTCAACAATGGGTTCGGCTTCTTTCTTTGTTTCTTCCGGTTTTGCTTCTTCAACAACGGGTTCTTTTTCTACCTCCTCTGTTTTTGTTTCTTCAACAACGGGTTCGGGTTCTTTTTCTACCTCCTCTGTTTTTGCTTCTTCAACAATGGGTTCGGTTTCTTTTTCTACTTCTTCCGCTTTTGTTTCTTCAACAACGGGTTCGGTTTCTTTTTCTACTTTTTCCGGTTTTGTTTCTTCAACAACTAGCTCGGCTTTTTCTTCTGAGATTACCGACACTTTTTCATTTTCATCAATTTGCTCATCAACTTGTTCAACCTTTGTAGTTTTGGTCGGCTGATCAGTACTTTGTGTAGTTTTTACATCATTCGCATTTTCATTAACATTTTCTTCGTTAATGTTGTTTAAATCATTCATAGTTTAAATTTTTAATTTCCGGTCCCCCGGAATTCAACATCAATTGTTTCAGTGTCTGCAAAAGCAGCAGGATCAATTTATAATAAATAAAAGTCAATAATTTATGACATTAAAAAAACAGGCTCTTGAACTTTACTTCACAACATATCGTAAATCACAATCTTTCAAACGTTTAAAGCCAAATATCTATCAATTATAATAGCGTACGAAAATAGCTATTAAACTCAATTACACAAAGTTTTTTTACTGATAGTATTATTAACAAAAAAAAAGCCTTTCATAGCGAAAGGCCTTTTGTTAGTATTTGAAAGAAAACTCCAAATATTGCCCCGATTGGTCGGGGTAAACTGTTATTCTTGCTTTTGAAACAGTCATTTTGCCTACAAGCGAGACTCCTGAGTTTAAAGATGAGCATAACGCAGTTATTGGCGTTTTCTTGCAGAGACTATTTATCAAGAATCAATTGACCTGGATATTTCGTGGCGGTTTTTGCTTTGCTTCTTCCTTTTTCTGTAATTTCAAACGCAGGATACCATTTTCGTAACTGGCCTCAATTTTATCGGTATCAAGGCTTTTGCCGATTCTGAAACTTCTGGAAAAATTGCCGAAATTAAATTCCGAGCGTAGGTAATTTAATTTTTTCAGGCTTTCTTCTTTTTCTTCTTTCGATACAGAAATAGTCAACAACTGATTTTCAATTTCAATTTTAAAATCTTCTTTTGAATATCCGGGAGCAGCCATTTCAATAAAAAAGTCATCATCCGATTCGATTAAATTTACTGTAGGCTCGCTATCAGTATTAATTGTTGATGTTTTTAAAAAGCTGTTCATAAAATGGTCGAAAGGATCGATTCCTCTCATTCTTACATTTCCTGTTTGTGGATTGAATTTTACTAAGTTCATTTTTTTATCCTCCTATTTTTAATTATTATTTAATGTAATTTCTCTCTGCTTTGTCAAAATTTATACCAGTGGGATTATATGTACAAAATTTCAGTTTTGATGTGTTTATGTGCGACAAAATGACATAAAAGTTCTGATGGAGGTTGCTAAAATTTAGTTGCATTTTAATATTGTGCTTATACAACAGGCAAACCAGGTGGTGTGTTTTGATAATTGTAAGCTGTCAAAATGACACATATAGTTGTTTGCATAACACAAACATTAGAGATATAATTAGATTTAATGAGTTTTGTCTTAAATGAGTTTGCAATATCAAGTCCTTATTCATTTATCTACATATATAAATATCATAAGCAATTAAGTCGCACATTATTTGAGGCTTATGTGTTATATTTGATTCATTGTGCAAATTGAATATATTTTACTGTTTTTATTGGGGAGAAGATTTTATTGTGCGTTTGCCCTGCGTCTTCAGTTATTCGGCTTCGCGCTTACAACTTCTTTTTCTATCTTTACTGAAAATTATTTATTGTGAGGCAATTAAATATCATTATACTTAGTGTTTGTTTGGCATTGATTAGTACTTCTGTATGGTCGCAAAAGTCTTTTTTTCCGGCAAATCCGAGTGCTTCAGTATTTCAGAAACTTACAAGCATTGATGGATTATCGCAAGGCTCTATTAATATTATAGTTCAGGATAAAAACGGTTTTATCTGGATTGGTACCAACGATGGCCTTAACCGCTACGACGGTTATAATATTAATGTGTATAGAAATAATGTTGACGACACACTTTCTATTTCCTGTAATCAAATCAGAAAAATATTAATCGATAACAATAATATCCTTTGGATTGGTACAGAAAAAGGTTTAAACCGTTTCGATCCTCGTGGATCGAAATTTCAACATCACAGTAATATAAAGTTGGGTGCAGATGTATTTGTGCAGAATATGGATATTGATGAAAATGGAAAAATATGGATAATAAGTAAAGATTCCAGGCTTATCAGTTCTAGTACTATTAATG
>JAYENH010000112.1:0-5049 GCA_034721995.1 Bacteroidota bacterium | reverse complement strand
ATGCCATTTTAGACATTGTAATTGATTAATACTGTATGCATTATAAGACTAATTACAATGTCTAAAATGGCATTTTTACACCTTTTTGTAATTTTTTTAGTATTGATTACCATGATGTTATGAAGTCCAAATTAAAAGTTATATCATAAACCGTATGAGATGTTTTCCTGTATTTTTGCATAAAACAAAGATAGTCAAACTAAAGTCTTCGCCTTAAGGCGAGGGATTTTCTCCCATTCCCCGAAGTTGAAATTAAAAAAAAATTATACTTTCGCAGGAATCTTATTTTGTAAAAGAGCAATTACATGAAAAGCTTTTTTTCAAATGGATGATATAGAAAAGAGAGAGTCAATAAAAACATAACTCAAAAAATAATATTATGTTTAGAAAAGTATTATTCATCTTAATTATCACAATCTTTATTCCATTGGTAATGTTGGCAGAATGGATGCCTGCAGGAAACAACAAAGCATCGAATACTGCACCTAAAGTAACGATACTCAGCGACAATGCAAAAAGCACAGTAATTAAAGTTGAGCTTTCGGGATTCGATTTAAAAGAGTTTTATTCCGAAGGAAAACATTATATCTCGGCTGATTTACTTACAGAAATATTTTCTACAAAACCAGGTTTTCCTAAATTACCACATATTGCAAAAGTATTGGCCATACCCGATCAGGCAAGTATTTCTATCGAAATAATTGAAACCGGCGAGGTACATATATTCGAGAATATATACATTTCACCGGCCCGGGAAAGTTGGTTCGAAGGTCAGCCCGAATCTGCTTATATCGAAAATCCTAAAGCATATCAATCATCCGAAGTTTATCCAAAAGAATATGCAAGCATAGAAGCTCCTTCCATTTTTCGCGATTTCAGAATTGCAAGACTTTCTATTTTTCCTGTTCGTTATGTTCCTGCACTAAAGGAATTGCAAGTAGTATCTTCGATTACTGTTAGGTTAAACTATGGCACAGGCGAGGCCATAAACAAAAAAAACAGGGCATCGAAAGCAATTGCACCATCGTTTGCAAAGTTGTACCGCAGTTTTATTTTCAATTACGAGAGTGTTTTAAATAGCAGGTTTGCAGGCGTTGAAAACGGACGGGAGTTAATGCTATGTATTATGCCCGATATTTTCGAGAACAGCTTTCAGCAATATGCAGATTGGAAACGACAAAGCGGCATCGACATACATGTTACTACATTTAGTGATATATACGCAAACGCAAATAATCCTGCACTAATAAAAAATCATATTACCGATGCTTATAATAATTGGGAATATCCACCAACTTATGTCTTAATAATTGGCGACAATGGTATTTTTCCAAAACAAATTGTAAACTACGATTATTCGTTTCCTAACGAAGATTATTTTGTTGAAATTGAAGGGAACGATTTCTTTCCTGAAATGATGATAGGGCGTTTTACAAATCAGGGCGACTACAGGATGCAGGTAATGATAAATAAATACATGACCTACGAGAAATTTCCTTACACAACTGATACAAGCTGGTTTAAGAAAGGTATTTGTTGTTCGAATAATTTATATGAATCGCAGGTTAAAACAAAACGTTTTGCAGCATCATTAATGCTTGACAGCGGTGCTTTTACATCGGTTGATACTTTGATGAACGATGGCAACAGTGGAGGCTCAGGTTGCACAATGGACATAAATGATGTGCTTGGTGCAATTAACGAAGGCAGAAGTTATTTGAATTATCGTGGCGAAGGTTGGAGTTCGGGGTGGTGGGCATCCTGCACACCATTTTCTACTTCAAATGTATCGAGCCTGAACAACGGAGAAAAACTAACTTTTGTAACCAGCATTGGGTGCGGTGTTGCAATGTTTAATGCTTCGGGAGGAAATTGTTTTGGCGAAGAATGGATACAGTTAGGCTCATTAACCGATATAAGAGGCGGGGTTGCTTTTGTTGGCCCGGTTTCAAACACGCATACAACATATAACAATAAAATCGATAAAGGCATTTATACCGGAATGTTTATCGAAGGCTTAGAAACACCCGGCGAGGCTTTGCTTCGGGGAAAACTTTATATGTACAACGTTTTCGGAAACGATTCGTGGGTTGAATACCATTACAGGGCTTTTACTGTTCTCGGAGATCCAAGCATACATATCTGGAAAGATGTTCCATTGGCAGTAAATGTCAGTCATCCCACATCTCTCGAAGTTGGATATAACCAGCCCGAAGTTATAGTTACCTTTGCTTCCTCAGGCCTGCCGGTTGCTAATGCGCAGGTTTGTTTGACAGGCAACGATGTTTTTGTTACCGGCTATACCGATTTGGCAGGAAAAATAACTATTGACGTAATACCTCCTGCCGCAGATACAATTACAGTAACCGTACGTGGAGGCAATGTATATCCTTACCAGGGAACAATAAACATTATACAGACAGCCGAACACGTTGGCCCTGATGGCAATCCTTTAATATTAGATATTGATGGGAACACAGACGGATTTATTAATCCCGGCGAAAACATTAATTCTTACTTTACTCTCAAGAATTGGGGTCTTCAAACGGCCAGTAATGTAGAGGCTACAATCAGCTTTGCCGATACTTGTGTTGAAGTAATAACAACAAACCCAGTTAGTTTTTATAATCTCCCACAGGGTGCATCCTTCCTCGGAAATCCTTTACAGTTTTTCGTAAAACCAAGCTGCACAGTAGGCCAGACAATAACCCTGCAATTGCATGTTACAAGCAATACCGGTTCATGGGATTATCAGCATTTATTTGAAATAGCGGGATGCGACTTAAATTATCAGAATTATGTGGTAAATGACGATAGTTCAGCAGTTTCTAATTACCTGATGGAACCGGGAGAAATTGTAAAACTATTTCTTTTGATAAAAAACACGGGTGTCGATATTGCGCCAAATGTTATGGGCATTTTAAGAAGTAATGACCAATATATCACTATTGAAGATTCCATTGGTTCGTTTGGGACAATAAATATAGGCTCGGATGCCATGAATGAAGGAGATTATTTTGAAGTAAATATTGATGCTGCCTGTCCTGTTGGATATCTGGGTGAATACACATTGGAACTTTACACACAGGGAGGAAGCTACACATATCAAACCCAATACAGTATTGTTATTCCGGTAGCATCGCCAACTCCTGCTTACTATACAGGCCCCGATGCTTATGGCTACTATGCTTATTCTGTTGATGATTCAATTTTCGAACAATCACCTGTTTACAATTGGGTTGAAATAGAAACAATTGGTACCGAAATAAATATGCCTGGCAGCGATTATACTACAACAGTAAATTTACCTTTTACTTTTAAATATTACGGAATCGACTATACCGAACTACGCATTTGCTCCGATGGCTGGATTGCTTTCGGAAGCGGTTCGCAAACTGCTTATGAAAACCACCCCTTACCAAACAACGATAATGTAAATTGTATGGTAGCAGCATTCTGGGACGATTTACATAATACTAATTGGGAAGAAGGACAGCTGTTTTATTATTTCGATAATTTAAACAACCGTTTCGTAATTGAATGGGATAGTATTGCACATTATGGCGATCAGGACAATCCGAAAGAAGAGGTTTTTCAGATTATATTAAATGATCCTCAATATTATTTTACTCCAACCGGCGATGGCGAAATTATTTTTCAATACAACACTGTTGCAAAGGCAACAAGCATTACAACAGGCATCGAGAACCATGCACAGGACGTTGGTTTGCAGTATGTTTACAATTTCAATTATGACAGTACAGCTTCGCCACTGAGAAATGAATTTGCAATAAAGTTTACTACCGAACCTCCATTTATTACTTTATCCGATGATGAATACCCCGACTTTGCTTATCCCGATGGGTATAGTTTGAAACAGAACTATCCAAACCCATTTTCACCATATACCAGCATAAGTTATTCGATACCCGAAAAATGCGATGTTCTGCTTAATATTTATGATGTAAGTGGACAGTTAGTAAAAACACTCCAGGATGGAAAACAGCAAGCCGGAAAATATTCAGTAACATGGAATGGCTTAAACAACATGGAAAACAAGGTAAGTTCCGGTGTGTATTTATATCGTATCGAAACCGAAAAATTTACTAAAACAATGAAATTGTTTATGATGAAATAGTTCAGAGTTCAGGAGTTCATCTGTGGACTGCGGACTGTGGACTGCGGACTGTGGACTGCCCACTCCCACCCTACTTCTTAAAATACTTATAAGGTGTTTGCCCTTCGGGGTTTACCTGTCTGATATAAGGATTTTCGACATCTACAGGAGACCAGAAAACATGGCATCCGTCCTCCCATTTGTCATGGGAATGAAGTTCCGATTTTGCAAATAATTTTTCCGATTCCTGTGCCATGCCGGTTTCATAATCCTGAGGTTCCCAAACTACATACATGTTTTGATCGCCACTAATACGCAAGGCAGCTTTTCGTATTTTATAAGTTTTCTTTATAAAATTATCGCGGGTCAAAACGTACAATTGGTTTTCTATTTCCTCTTGATCTTTACAAAGCTCATAGCCCAATTGCCGGTTGTATTTTATTGATTCTGAATTTTCTCTTAATATCCTGATATATGATTCATTTCCACCAAGAAAGAAAAAACTCATTTCTAATAATATCAGGGAAGCAAAAACCGGCACAAACGAATTTCTGTACTTTTCGTTGCCAAGAAAAATCCCTGATTCCGATGTATTATCAGCAAAACGACTATAACCTTTCTCGTTTATAAGCCCGATTTTCTCATCATTATAAATTATTATGTAATAATTATTATCAGGATTGTCGATTCCCCCGAACCATTTCTCCTGCATTTCGGGAGTAATATATTCGCGGTATTCCATGTATTGGTTAACCTGTTGCGAGTTTCGCCATGTTCGCAATAGTTCAAGATCGTCATGTGTTAATCGCTTTAGTGTAACACCATATCTGATTAGTTTCATAGCATGCGAAAATAGATTAAATCATGGCTTGATACAACAGTTTTTAGTCCGCAGTAGGCAGTAGGCAGTAATTACATTTACCATGTCTCAG
>JAYENH010000111.1:0-5060 GCA_034721995.1 Bacteroidota bacterium | reverse complement strand
ATGAACATTGCCGGACAGGAAATCCATACAACAGAAATCCGGTCATCAGAAGGCAAACTCATCACCATCGACATGAAAGAATTTGTTCCCGGCATTTATTTTATCGAAATCAGTAACATTAAGAGCAAATTTATCCATAAACTTATTAAAGTTGAATAATTATTGAACTAACAAAATCTTTCTTGCTTTTTCTTCACAGTTCCCTTATGTGCTTAAAAAATAATAGCCACATAAGGGAACTTTAGGTTTTTGTGCAAAATCAAAAATGATTTGAATAGCACAGCAAAAAATTATAACTTTCAGGTTTTTTAAATGTATTTGCAAAAATGCTAATTATATCAGAATAAATTAAATAATAAAAACCTAAGGAATATGAAACCTCACTATCTACTTAAAGGAAACCTGTTAATTATTTGCAGTTTATTAGCTTATTTTATTACAACAGCACAAGTTCCAAATGGCAATATGGAAAGCTGGGATATTGGCCTGCCTTACGATAATCCGAGTATGTGGGAATCGGCAAACCAGATTCTTTCCGGTTTTTCGGGTGTTACAAGTTTTGTTGTTCATCAGGAAAACATAAATGTACATTCGGGCAATTATGCTGTGAAATTAGAGACAAAGGAAATTTCTATCTATTCGTTTCCGATAATCGTACCGGGTATTTTAACCCTCGGCAACCTGAACCTGAATATGACGACACAGGAAGTTACTGTTAGTGGTGGTGTGCCATTTAGCAGCCGACCCGAAAAACTTACCGGATATTATAATTATATCCCGGTAGGCAACGATTTTTGCGCGGTCGAAATTGTATTGCTAAATTATGATGTCCCCACAAATACAGTGCTCGACACAATTGGCTCATGTACTTATACAAGTGGCGCAACATTGGGATATTCTTATTTCGAGGCTATCATAAATTATTATTCATCGGCTCAGCCAAATTATATGAACATCACCGTTATTAGTTCTAATCCGTCGAACATGCAGGTAGGAAGTATGCTTTATTTTGATGATATTTCTTTTTCGGATGGTGATATATTTTTCTCTGAATATATTGAGGGAAGCAGTTATAACAAAGCTCTTGAAATTTATAACCCGGGCAATACCATAGTTTATCTTGATGAATATTTTATTGCAAAAGCCACAAATGGCGGAGGATGGCAATCTTACCATAATTTCCCAAATAGTGCTGTTATTTCTTCCGATGATGTTTGGGTAATAATTAACAGCCAGACAGATAGTACTCTATTTGATTTTGCCGAAGCCGATGAAGTTGTTTCGGGGATTGTTAATTTTAATGGTAACGATGCCAGGGCACTATGTCGGGTTATTAATCAGGATACTGTTATAATAGATATTATTGGCGACCCCGATAATAATCCGGGCCAGGGATGGGGTGTTGCCGGAGAACTTGTTGCAACAAAAGACCATACCTTAGTACGAAAATTGACAATAGAAAGCGGAAATGATGATTGGAATTTATCGTCCGGGACAAATTCGGCAAACTCGGAATGGGTAGTAAAATCTGTGGACGAATTTCAATATCTTGGCTCGCATCCGCATTTTGTACCCAATCCACCAACAACACGATTGGCTTTTGTCGAATATTTTTCATCCTACGATACTTCGTGCACTACTTGCTGCAATCATAATCAGAATATTCAAAGTATGCTTGCAGGATATCAGGGAAATTTTGCCATGATAACATATCCTCAGGATTGGCCTTCGCCCGGAGATCCGTATTACACTATCGAATCGGGCAATCGTTTCGATTTTTATGGATTATCAGATATTCCGAGGATAAGGTTTAACGGAGATGTTGATTTAAGCCCGAACGATTTCGACAGCACGTATATTATTGATGCAATGTCGGATACAAGCAGTCTTGTTATTGATGCAAGTTATTCGGTAATTGGTCAGAATATTTTTGTCGATGTTGATATTTCGGCTTTAAATAATATGAATATCCCCGGAATGACAGCCCATATTGCCATAGTCGAAAACGAAACTTTCAACAATGTTACTTGCACAAATCCTGCTTCGGCACATTACATAATGAAAAAAATGTTGCCCGGTATAAATGGGACTTCTGTGGCTGAACTTATTATGGGAGCAAGTTTCTCGTTTAGCGAGAGCTATTTTTTCGGCCCGGCAAATACGGTTGAGGAATTTTCAGATTTATCAGTAATTGTTTTTGTTCAGGATAGTGCATCAAAATATGTACATCAGTCGGTATGGGCTTCAGAAATAATAATTAATTGTACAAGCCTGCCTTATGCACAGAATTTTGAAAACGGGAATTTCCCTTCCGATTGGACACAGCAAAGCAATGCTGCCGATGGGGGTTGGTTGTATGGAGATTCGGCATCGCTTGGCAGTGGGGCATGGAATGTTCCGGCACACAGTAATTTTCTGGCAACAAACGATGATACCTGCAATTGCGATAAATTCAGCGACAGGATAATTTCGCCATGCTTAGATTTCTCAAATTCGGTTTACCCAAACTTGTCATTCGATGTGTTTTTTAATGCGGCTTCAAATGGAGGCACACAGGAAACCGCAACGCTTGATGTTTCTACCGATAACGGCCAGAATTGGATTACTTTAGATGTTTTACAGGGCAGCCCGCAATGGGAAAGCCTTTCGTACAATTTGGAGGCCTATAGCGGAATGTCTCCGGTTAGCTTCAGTATTAATTACAGCGACCAAACCGCTTGGTTGCATGGTTGCGCTATCGACAATTTTGTAATAACCAGCCCCGATACTTTAGACCTCAAACTAAGCGAAATAACAACTTTTGGACTTCAGGAAAACGGATTGCCTGTTGTGATTGAGGGCATGGTTACAAATCTGGGATTAATCAATATTACTTCCTTTATATTGAATTGGAAAATTGATAACGGTATTTTGAACACATGTCAATTTACCGGACTTTCGTTGCAAACTGGTAATTCCTGGCATTTCGAACATCCCGATGAGTATTTGCCGCAGAATGCAGGCTCTTTTATTTTAAATGTCTGGATTTCGGAAGTAAATACCTTTACAGGC
Source organism: Bacteroidota bacterium (assembly GCA_034721995.1). Classification (GTDB taxonomy): domain Bacteria; phylum Bacteroidota; class Bacteroidia; order Bacteroidales; family M50B96; genus JAIOYV01. The sequence goes on along the minus strand of JAYENH010000111.1, from coordinate 2,009 downwards.
GATAACAATCTTCAGAATAACAATCTCAGCAAAATAATTGAGGTTGTTTCGGTACAAAACAATAGATTGCCTTTGGTTGAATATTTTTCGTCAGGAAATATTAACTGCAACGAGTGTTGCACTTACGAGCAGTCATTTCAGGATGTAATAAGTTTAGTTGGCAGTCAATGTGCAGTTATCAGGTATCCGGGTGCAATTTATGGCGATGGCTACGAAACACCCGAATCGCTTGCCAAATACAATTTTTACAATATTTCAGCAATTCCTTACACATATATAAACGGTACAACAGGGTTGTATCCCTCGAGCATGACGGACACTGCAATAATCGACAGTTATTTTTTCGATACCACAAGTCTTGGTATTTCGGCAAGTTCGGTTGTGAGCGGTCAGATAGTAGATGTTGAAGTGCAGCTTGTTTCGTCTTCAACATTTATTAATCCTGATATGCGGTTAAATATTGCTATTGTCGAAAACGAAACTTTTGGTAATGTGAGTTGCTCGCAAGTATCCTCTAATATTTTTATGATGAAGAAATTATTGCCAAACGAAAATGGTACGGCAATCACTCTGCTTAACAGCGGAATTGTGTATACATATAATTTTTCGTACACTTTTGCATCGCCAAACACTGTTGAAGAATTTTCCGATTTGTCGGTTGTGGTTTTTGTTCAGGATAGCCTGACTAAATATGTTTACCAATCGGCCTGGGCAGATATGACAATTTTACCAATAGCTCCCGATTGGACTTATACCAATACCGGAAATTCGCACACCATACTTATTCAGGACACTGTGCAAATAACTATCGATGGAGTGCAAATTTCAAGTGGTGATTACATTGGTGTATTTTACGATTCGCTTGGCACGCCTGCCTGTGGAGGTTATATCGAATGGACAGGCCAAACCATAGCCCTGGCTGCCTGGGGCGACGATTCGCAGAGTCCTTTAATTGATGGTTTTGCTATCGGCGAAGAATTTAACTGGAAAATATGGCGATTGTCTGATGGTGCAAGCTTCGATGCCACTGCCACTTACATACAAGCCCCAGTAATGCCCAACACAGAGGATTTTGCAGTTAATGGCATTAGCGGGTTAAATTTCCTTTTTGCTCAAAACATCCACTATCAATACATTAACCTGCCACAGAGCTGGAGTATTTTCTCAACTTACATACTTCCGTTCGAGCCAGACATCGACAGCCTTTGTGCCCCGATATTAACAGAAGTAATTATTGCCAAAGACGGTGATGGAAACATTTACTGGCCACAATATGGAATTAATACAATAGGGGGTATTCTTATTGGCGATGCGTATCAGATTAAACTTGCCTCACCTCAGATATTAACAATAACCGGTATAGCCATTGTTCCTGAAAATACTCCAGTTACTATTGATCAGGGTTGGAGTTTACTCGGCTATTTGCGACAGGGCCCGGTAGATATCGAGATACTTTTATATCCTGTTATTTCGGAAGTTATTATTGTAAAAAACGGGACAGGACAAATATTTTGGCCTCAATATAGTGTAAATTCCATTGGCAACATGATATCCGGCGAAGGCTATCAAATAAAGATGAACTCGCAGCAGGTTCTTACTTATCCGGCAAATTAAATTGAAAGTTTGTAAATTTGCAGATATTGAAAGAAACGAAAACCCATGAAATGAAAAATGCAAAAACACTTATAATTGGAAATTCTGATTTTAAAAGCATTGTAGAAAACAATCATTATTTTGTTGACAAAACAATGCTGATTTATGATTTCTTTAAAAGCACTTCATATATTTCGTTAATGCCCCGCCCAAAACGATTTGGTAAAACTTTAAACCTGTCGATGATTGAGAATTTTTTTGATATTCGAAAAAAAGATAGTGCTATACTATTTAAAGAATTTGAAATATCAGAAAAAAAAGATTTTTGCAAGCAACACCAGAATAAATATCCTGTAATAAACCTCTCGTTAAAAGATATAAAAGAAATAAATTGGGATAAGTGTCTGGAATTTTTT
>JAYENH010000110.1:0-18659 GCA_034721995.1 Bacteroidota bacterium | reverse complement strand
TTGCAATATGCTCTGTCAGTCACAGGGTAACTCTCTCCAGCGAGAGTTACCCTGTGCTTTTACAGATCATCCTTTCAGGATTGTCATTATGCTGAAATAATAAATAATTTGTTGCCAGCACCTCAAATCCGATAGCTATCGGATAAGATTTAGCCAACATAAGTCTTTGAGCTTGCCTGAAATATATTACACGAAAACAAAGTTGTTGACGTTTCTAACAAAAACCATTTAATTTGTATGTTGAATTATATTCGTTTAAGATGATTTTAAAAACCGAGAATATTTATAAAAAATATCGTAGCCGCATAGTTGTAAAAGGGGTTTCGATTGAAGTTAACCAGGGCGAAATAGTTGGTTTGCTCGGGCCAAATGGTGCAGGTAAAACCACTTCTTTTTATATGATCGTTGGTTTGATCAAACCATACTCGGGCAAAGTTTTTCTCGATAACAAAGATATAACTACCGAACCTGTTTACCGACGAGCACAAAAAGGTATTGGATACTTAGCACAGGAGGCATCGGTTTTTCGGAAATTAAGTGTAGAGGACAATATCCGTCTGGTTTTAGAAATGGCTAACGTATCGAAAGAATATATGCGCGAAAAGACCGAGTCGCTTTTAACAGAATTTGGCTTGCAAAAAATCAGAAAAAGCCTGGGGATACAACTTTCGGGAGGCGAAAGAAGGCGTACCGAAATTGCCCGCGCCCTCGCCCTCAATCCCAAGTTTATACTCTTAGACGAACCATTCGCCGGTGTCGACCCAATTGCTGTGGAAGATATTCAGAATATTGTCCATTCTCTAAAAGAAAAAAATATTGGCATTCTTATTACCGACCATAATGTGCACGAAACCCTTTCCATAACCAACAGGGCTTATCTTCTTTTCGAGGGAAGTATTTTAAAATCGGGCACGGCACAGGAGCTTTCCGAAGACGAACATGTGCGAAGGGTTTATCTGGGGCAGAATTTTGAACTTAGGAAGTAGCTCAGACATTATCTGCAGAAACCCAACGGAATGAAAGAAAAAGATTACAAACACTTGAATTAATTTTAGTCCTCTCGATTGCATTTTTGCCTTCAATAATTTCGTTGATATTTCTTACACAGTAAACACAGATTAGCTTTTATTATTCGATCCTGCCTTTTCATCTCGAAAAAGCCCAATAGTATTTTGCTTAAACGTAGTCTTTGCCCCGACATTTTTAGAAAAACCTCATGTTTTTGCCCTGATTATTTTAGAAATATTCATATCTTTGCTTTGATTATTTTAGAATATGACGTTGATTTCGCCCTGATTATTTTATTAGTATTTATGAAACGACAGATTGACAGCTTTTTAGAGCAATGGAAAAATAAGCCTGCACGGAAAACCCTTTTATTACGAGGTGCACGTCAAGTTGGAAAAACTTATTCAATTCGTGTGTTAGGAAAAGGTTTTAAATATTTTCTCGAAATAAATTTTGAATCTGATAAAGCTATCCATAAATTTTTCAACTCCGATCTGAAGCCCAACGAAATATGTAAAAACCTTTCGGTTTATTATGATGTTCCGATTATTGATGGGGAAACGCTCTTGTTTTTTGATGAAATCCAGGCATGTTTGCCCGCGATTTCTTCTTTACGTTTTTTTTATGAAAAACGGCCTTCACTACATGTTGCTGCTGCCGGTTCGCTTTTGGAATTTGCCATGGAAGAAATTCCATCTTATGGACTTGGAAGAATAAATCCGATATTTATGTATCCTATGTCTTTTAACGAATTTTTATGGGCCATTAATGAAGAAAAGCTTTGTTTGTTAAAGCAAGATGCAAGCCCTGATAATCCGCTTAATCCTGTGTTTCATACAAAGCTTATTAATTATTTAAAACAGTTTTTGTTAACAGGTGGGCTTCCCGAAGTTGTGAATACCTATATTGAAACAAACGATCTCAGACAGTCTCAAATAGTTCTCGACGAATTGATAAATGGCCTTGATGATGATTTTGCAAAATACAAGAAACTTGTTCCGGTTTCCTGGCTCAGGAATGTATTTGAGGCAGTAGTTGTACAATCAGGAAATAAGTTTAATTATTCAAAAGTTTCAACAAATGCCAATCATCAGCAATTAAAAGAGGCTTTAAACCTGTTGGAAATGGCAGGCCTTGTTTATAAAGTTACCCATACAAGCGCAAATGGATTACCACTGGGGGCACAATTGAACCACAAAAAATTTAAGGCAATATTATATGACCATGGTGTTTTTCAAAAATTATTAGGGCTTGATTTATCCAATCATTTATTGGCAACAGATTTCTCAGCTATAAATAAAGGTAAGCTTGCCGAACAATTTGTGGGCACCGAACTGGTGAAGTATAGCTCTTTTTGGTCGAAACCAAAGCTTTATTACTGGCATAGGGAAAAACGTGGCAGCATGGCCGAAGTAGATTATATAATTCAGGATAACGAAAGTATTTTACCATTAGAAGTAAAATCCGGTATGCAGGGAAAAATGCAAAGCCTTTGGGTTTTTTTGAGGGAGAAAAATATACAACATGGAGTACGAATATCTTTAGAAAATTTTAGCCATTACAATAGTATTAAAGTCTTTCCGCTTTATGCAGTGGATAACATATTAACTAAAAACAAAACGCTATGAGAACAATTATTTTAACAATTATTTTATGCGGTTTTACACTAAATCTCTTTTCTCAAAACGATAATTACTATGCGGTTGAGAAACGAAGTAGTATTACAATTGGCATTTTACAAGGAGGCGGTGCACTGATAGGTGCCGATTTTGAAACATTGCTGTCAAATAGATTTGGTGTTCAAGTAGGTGCCGGTTATATTGGTTTTGGAGCAGGGCTGAATTATCATTTTAAGCCTTCGATCCGCAGTTCTTTTATTTCCTTCCAATATTGGCATCAGGGAATTGGCGATTCATTTGCCCAGAGTGTTGTTGGGCCAAACTTCGTATTTAGAGGGAAAAAGTGGTTTACATTTCAGATTGGGTTAGGGGTACCACTTGAAAAAGGGCCTGCTTTACCTGACGACTTTGAACAGCCGCCCGTTATGTTAACGTATGCAATTGGGGCATATTTTCCTCTTTAGCCTTAATAAGTTTCTGTATAAATGAATATTGTCTATTGATAAATCTCAAAAGTACAGCTGACTTTTTGATTTCAATCAAATTTCGAATCAGGCTTATATCTTTGTACCCATATCTAAAAAATGAAAATGAAAAAAATAGCATTTGTATCGGGAGCCACATCAGGAATTGGCGAAGCAGTTGCCCTGAAATTGGCCGAAAATAAATTTAACCTAATCATCGCAGGTCGACGAACGGAAAGATTAAAATTATTGGAAAACAAAATCAGGGACATTTTCGAAGTAGAGGTTATAAGCCTGAGTTTCGATGTTCGGGTTTTAGAAGAAGTACAAAATGCCGTTCAGACTTTGCCGGATAATTGGAAAAACATCGACCTGTTGGTAAACAACGCAGGACTGGCAGTGGGTTTAAGCACAATCCAGGAAGGAGTTGTCGACGACTGGGAGCGCATGATCGATACCAATATCAAGGGATTGCTTTACCTGAGCCGTGAAATTTCTCCGTTTATGGTGAAGCGTAAACAAGGACACATTATAAATATTGGTTCGATTGCAGGAAAAGAAGTGTATCCAAACGGGAATGTGTATTGCGGCACCAAACATGCTGTGGATGCTATAACCAAAGGAATGCGCATCGACCTTGTGCACGACAATGTAAAAGTTACCGGCATTCATCCCGGGATGGTCGATACCGAGTTTTCACTTGTCAGGTTTAAAGGAGATAAAGAAAAAGCCAATGCAGTTTACAATGAACTTGTTCCTCTTTATGCCGACGATATTGCCGAAGCAGTACTGTTTTGCGCAACTCGACCGGCCAGCGTAAATATCAACGATATGGTGATTATGCCAACCATCCAGGCCAGCGCAACAGTTGTGCATCGGGATTAATCGGAAATTTCCTATTATTGTAAACTGTAAAATTTAATTTTAGTTTTGTTGTAAATTGCTTTTTATATGGCATTTATATATATTTGCAAAAGGAAGCCTAAGTTACATTGTTTTTTCAACAAACCTTATGAAAACTATGAGCTATGAGAATATTAATTAATGAAAAAACCTTTAGAAGCTGAAACTAAATTGGGAAATCAAATCGGAAGAGGTTCTGTATATTTATATTTCAAGAGGTTAATTTATTCTTCCCTGATTAATTTCAGGTTATCAAAAATCTAATGAATACAAAACACCTACAAGAATACCTTCAACCTTTATATGATGCCTATAGCAATGTGACAAAACCTTTTATTGCTATTTTTGTGCATTGGCAAAAAACTAAAATGTATGAAACTAAAAGCTAAACTTTACGACATAATTTTTGAGGCCGATACACGTTCGGGTAAATTCTTCGATATCAGCCTTATGCTTGTTATACTTTTAAGTATTCTTCTGGTGATGCTCGAAAGTGTATCGTATATCAACGAAAGCTATGGCGGGTTTTTGAAAATTGCCGAATGGGTAATTACCATAATATTTACATTAGAATATATTTTACGAATAGCAATAGTAAACAAACCTATCAAATATATATTTAGTTTTTATGGTATTATCGATTTACTTTCGATTATTCCAACATACATAGGATTGTTTTTGCCTGGAGGACAAAGTTTGTTAGTTCTTCGTGCGCTACGCCTGCTAAGGGTTTTCAGGATATTAAAAATTTCGCGTTACACCAGCGAGGGACAAACGATTTCGAAAGCATTAAAAGCCAGTCGTGCAAAAATATCGGTTTTCCTTTTTGCTGTTTTAATGATTGTAATAATTATAGGTACAATAATGTACCTTGTTGAGGGCGAAGAAAACGGTTTTTCCTCGATACCCCGTGGCGTATATTGGGCAATTGTTACTTTAACCACAGTGGGCTATGGCGATATAGCCCCTCATACTCCACTTGGCCAGTTAATAGCCAGTTTTGTAATGATACTTGGATATGCAATAATTGCAGTACCAACCGGCATAGTTACTGCCGAATTTAGCAAAGCAAAAAGCAATATAACCACACGGGTATGCCACGAATGCCTTTCGCAAGACCACGACATTGATGCTGTTTATTGTAAATTTTGTGGAAAACCTATAAAATAATAATTTTATACCCTCAATATTTAAACTTGAATTATGGAAGAATTAATAGCCGGAACAAGGGTCGATCATGATATATACGGCGAAGGAATTGTTAGCAAAGTAAACCTGACCAATTACGAGATATTCTTTGCGACGCGGGGAAAAATGGAAATATCTAAACGCAACGACGATCTTCATGCAATAGAAACACCAGAAAATACATCAATAGGAAACAGCCTTACATTACCCCAAATCGATGAAGCTATTTCTTATGTTTTAGATCGTTTTGGTGCATTACAGGAAGTAATTCCATTGGGAGAAAAATGGCATGGTGGTACAATGATATTAAAACCCGCCGATCCAAATCTTCAATCAAAGGAAATTCCTATCGAAGCTTTTTTTCATAAAATTGTGATGTTGCGCGACCGCCTCAGGGTTTTAGAACAAAACATTAACAGTAACAAAGTTTTAAGTGACGAGGACAAGGTTCATCTTCAGCAATATATTAGCAGGGCTTACGGTAGCCTCACCACTTTTAATGTTCTTTTTTCCGAAAAACCCCACTATTTTAAAGGGGCAGGGAAGTAGATCACAGTCTTCAGTCCACAGTAGGCAGTCTTCAGGGGGCTGGAGTATCTGAGAAATAGAAATCTTTTGATGAAGGAGAAAAAAAACATCCTGATATAAATTATTATACATGACCATTAAAATTATCCTTTCAATATTGCTTTACCTTATTGTTATGTTCGCTTTGATAAAAAGGCATCTTGTTCAAAAAAAACGAATGAAACGCTTCGAGCAAAACGAGGAAGAACTAAACAAAAAAATAAGGTAATGAAAAGACTATAGAAGGATGAGGGAAAACAGCACGTATGAAAGGTTTCCCTTTAAGATAGTCTTATTGATAGAATTTTAAACAGATGAAAGCATTATACATACACGGGCTTGACAGTAAGCCAAACAAGGAGAAAATAAAAATAATGGAGGAAGCAGGACTACTGACTTTTGCCCTTCATCTTGACTACCGTTTGCAGGAAAATTCTTATGAAATACTTCTAAAGGAAGCTATCGACAATCAGATAGATTTTATTGTAGGCTCGTCGTTGGGCGGATATTATGGATTTTGGCTGGCCGAGGAAATGGGTTTACCTTGTCTGCTACTCAATCCTGCCATGACAATTGACAGGAGTTTGCCGCTTGCCATTTCGCATGTTAAAGAATTGAAATGCCCCCTGCGATATGTGGTAATTGGGGCAAACGACGACACAATTGATCCTGCAAGAAATCTGGTTTTTTTTAAGAAAGCTAATCGCAGTGGAATAAAGCAAAGGGTAATAACCTGCGAATGGCTTCCGCATGTTATCGATCTGGAATCTTTTGCAATTTTTGTCGATTGGTCGCTTTCGGGCATCAGAAACCAAAATCGTTGATATTTTTTATTTCTTTACCCTAATAAAATATTCTACCCTAAAAATTTGGAGGTATCAGAATGAAAAATGCAACAAAAAAGCTAAATTACCTTGCCCCCGGACTTTTATTATTAATATTGGCACTCTATTTTTTTGCCTACCAAAATGAGGAAATAAATTGGTTTGTAAATATTTTCATTCTTGTTTCGCTGCCTGTAATATTGTTTTTATTCAATTTCAATAAACTTGAAAAAAACAATGCAAAAGATTTCAGCCAATGGTATTTGCTTGCAATTTTAATAGCCACGGCCTTACTTTATTTGCCCTCCATTGCAAATGGTTTTTCAAATTGGGACGATCCGAAGTATGTGTTGTCGAACCCCCTAATCCGAAGTTTTTCTGTCGAAAACCTAAAAGCAATTTTCGCAGCACCATTCAAAGGAATATATCAACCACTGAGTATTGTAAGTCTTACAATAGACTATTCAACTGCCGGACTTAATGCCCCGCATTATCATATCAGCAATATAATACTGCACGTTTTAAACACATTTTTGGTTTTTTCTATTCTGATAAAAATTGTTGAAAAGAAAAAAATTGCCCTGATAGCAACAGCATTATTCGGGCTTCATCCTGTTCAAGTAGAATCGGTGGTTTGGATTACCGAACGCAAAAATGTTTTGTTTGCCCTTTTTTATCTGATGTCCTTATTGCAGTACCTGAAATACTGCGAAACAAAAAAAGCCGGTTCGCTTCTCTGGTCATTATTTTTGTTTGCCCTTTCGTTGCTGGCAAAACCGCAGGGGGTAATGCTTGCTCCTGTTTTATTTCTTATTGATTATGTGCTGAAAAGAAAAATCAGCATAAAAAAACAAATCACAGAAAAAGCCGGATTTTTCCTTTTTTCCTTAGCCGCAGGCTTGTTGGTTATTTATTTTTCCGAAGGCCGAACAAAAGAGATTTCAGGATTTCAGCAAATAGTTTTTGCCGGATTTGCTTTCAGTAAATATATTTATCAAACTATTGTCCCTGTAAATTTATCGGCAATATATCCTTATCCAAACGAGCTTTTGATAATCCATTACCTGGGATTTGTTTTCTTTTTATCTGTTTTATTAGCAGGAATTTGGTTGATAAAAAAGAACAGGAGTATTGCTTTTGGCCTTTGGTTTTTTGTATTAAATATTTTTTTGCTGATTGGGTTTATCTCCATAAATTATTTCTTTATGGCCGACCGCTATAATTACATACCATCCATTGGTTTGTTTATAATGCTTGCCGGTTTGTTTTCTGTTATGAGAGAAAAATGTCAATCGAAAAACATGATTCGTTATCTTCTAAGCCTTTTTGCCCTGATACTTATTATTTCTTCAACACTTCGAATACAGGTTTGGAGCAAAGATATAAGTCTTTGGAACGATGTTTTAGAAAAATATCCAAATCAGGCCGAAGCTTTGAACAACCGCGGATTTGCCTGGTATTTTAAAAACGAGCCACAAAAAGCTATTGACGATTATAACAAGGCCATTAAAATTGATCCCGGTTTTTCTACAAGCTATGTTAACCGTGGCACATTGCTGATGAAAAACAATCAATACGAAACAGCTTTAAAAGATTTTAACAAAGCCCTTGAATTATTTCCCGAACACGCCACAGCTTACATTAACAGGGCAATTATCCTTAATCGGCAAGGGAAAAAGCAAGAAGCACTAAGCGATTTTAATCTGGCCATCCGTTACGACCCTGTTATGGAGGAAGCCTACATAAGTCGCGGCGCATTATATAACGAAATTGGGGAGTTTGAAAAGTCGATTGCAGATTATAACAGGGCAATTGAAATAAACCCGCAAAACCCGATGACCTGGTCGAACCGTGGTTTGTCGTTTGCACGTAGTGGTAATGAACAAACAGCACTTGCCGATTTTAACCGCTGCATCGAAATTGATCCCGATTTTGTCGATGCCTATTCTAACCGTGGTTTTGTACGCTATAAACTTGGGCATTACAATGAGGCTATTATGGATTTTACTTATGCCATAAAGCTAAGGCCAAAATTTGCTACTGCATACATGAACCGTGGACTTACCTACATCGAATTAGGGAAAACCAATCTGGCTTGCCCCGATTTTCAATATGCCCTGCAATTGGGATTAAAAGTGGCACGAAAGCAATTAGATAAACATTGTACGATAAAATGATAATCTGATTTAAATTCTAAATGAATAAGCAGTAAAGGGTTAAAAATCAAAAGAATTAAATCTTTTTTCATGCAAAGTAATCTCTTAACATTGATTTAATATAAATTGAATAAATTTATCTTTCTTTGCAGTCGGTAAAAAAACAAGTAATAGAAATTATTATTTTACTGTGAAATAATTGATTACATCTTAAAATAATATTATAATTTTATCAAATAACAAACAAAAATGAGTTATCTCGATATTGATAAACGGCATCTTACAAACCTTGAATATTCATTAAATGTTGAATTATTAAGGTCGAACCGTTCGGGTTCTTATGCCAATACCACAGTTATAAATTCAAATACACGAAAATATCATGGTTTGCTGGTATGTCCACTGCCCGAAATTGATAATCAAAACCATGTTTTACTTTCTAATTTAGATGAAACAATAATACAGCATGGGGCAGAATTCAGGTTAGGTGTACATAAATACGAGAGAAATATATGGGAACCCAAAGGGCATAAATATGCTATGGGTTTTACAATGGATCCTACGCCTACAATAACATACAGGGTAGGAGGCGTGAAGCTTAAAAAAGAAATGATCCTTATTCAAAACGAAGCCAGGATATTATTGCGCTATACATTATTAGATGCACACAGCCCAACAACATTGAGATTGCAGCCATTTTTGGCTTTCAGAAATGTTCATTCGCTGAGTAAAGAAAATGCTTATGCAAACACAGTAAGCGAAAAAATCCCTAATGGTGTGAAATCTCAATTGTACAATAACTATCCTTTTTTGTACATGCAAACATCGAAAAAATCTGAATTTATTGTTGATCCCAATTGGAACAGGGATATTGAATATATCGAAGAACAACGAAGGGGATACGATTATAAAGAAGATTTATTTGTTCCGGGATATTTCGAGTTTAACATAAAGAAAGGCGAGAGCATTATTTTTTCGGCAGGCATAAAGCAAACCACAGCAAAATCGCTTAACGATCAATTCGATAAAGAATTGGTGTCGCGTATCCCCCGGAATAGTTTTGGCAACAATTTGAAAAATGCTGCCCAGCAGTTTTTTGTAAAGAATAAAAATAAAGTTGAATTAGTTGCCGGATTCCCCTGGTTCGGACGATTGGGGCGTAATACATTTATTTCCCTTCCCGGCTTATCGGTTGGTATTGGCGAAAACAAAACCTGCAAAGAGGTATTGGATACCATGTCGGAAGAATTGAATGGGGCTTTGTTTCCAAATTCCGAAAGTGGCGATAGTGCTAGCTTTAATTCGGTTGATGCGCCGTTATGGTATTTTTGGACTGTTCAGCAGTATGCAGCAAAAAGCAAAAATTACAGCCATATCATAAAAAAATATTGGCCCAAAATGAAAGCCATACTTGATGGCTATAATAAAGGTACGGCATTTAATATTCATAAAGCCGAAAATGGTTTAATATGGGCAGGTGAAGAAGGAAATGTTTTAACCTGGATGGATGCTATTACAAAAGATGGGCCTGTAACACCACGCATTGGTTTTGCTGTTGAAGTTAATGCACTTTGGTATAATGCCATTCAATATAGTTTGACTATTGCTGAAAAAGCAAGGGACAAGAGTTTTATTAAAGAGTGGAAAGAGTTACCAAATCAAATTGAAAAATCTTTTATAAATACTTTTTGGAATATGGACAAGAATTATCTGGCCGACTATGTCGATGATGAAAAAACCGATTGGGCTGTACGGCCAAATCAGCTTTTTGCTGCATCGCTTCCTTTTTCGCCCCTTACCAAAGAAATGAAAAAGGCCGTAGTAGATAAAGTTCAGGAAGAACTATTAACTCCAAAAGGATTGCGTACATTATCGCCTAAAAATCCTGATTATGAAGGAACATTTGGTGGCGATCAGCAAAGCCGCGAGAAAGCATATCATCAAGGTACAGTCAGACCTTGGCTGATTGGCCACTTTGCCGAAGCTTACCTGAAATTGCACCAAAATTCGGGAGTAAGATTTATCGAAAAATTAATCGAAGGTTTCGAAGAAGAAATGAGCAGGCATGTTATAGGCTCGGTCTCTGAAGTTTACGATGGAGATCCTCCGCATCATCCGGGAGGTGCTGTTAGCCATGCCGCAAGTGTGGCCGGCTTATTAAGGGCAAAGGAGTTAATAAAGGAATATCGTATATAGTTGGAAGACGGAAGTCCGAAGTCCGAAGTCCGAAGTCCGAAGTCCGAAGATGGGAGTAGAAAATAAATATTAATCATTAATAAATAGACAATAATCAATAATATATGAAAGTACTAATGTTTGGATGGGAGTTTCCGCCCCATATTACCGGAGGACTTGGAACAGCTTGTTATGGACTTACAAAAGGCTTGTCCCACCACGATGTAGAAGTACTGTTTGTAGTACCAAAAGCCTTTGGCGACGAAGACCAGAGTTTTATTAAACTTCAACAGGCCGAAGGTGTATCAATAACAAAACGGGTAGTTACAAATCAGGAGTTCTGGAAAAAGTTTACATATATAGAAGTAGGTTCTTATTTGTTGCCATACTTATCGCCTGAGGAATTTGAAAAGTTATCGGAGCACGATTTAATAGACAAAAGTATTGTTGACGAATCGGTGTTTTCCGGTAATTTTAAATTTAGTGGGAAATATGGTACAAGCCTGATGCAGGAAGTTGCACGATATGCACTTATAGCATCGGTGCTTGCTGCCGAAAACGATTTTGATGTAATTCATGCCCACGATTGGCTGACATATCGCGCCGGTATTGCTGCCAAACAAATTACCGGAAAACCTTTGGTTGTACACATGCACGCCACAGAATACGACAGGAGTGGCGAAAATGTAAACACACTGGTTTACGATATCGAACGCGAAGGGATGCAGGCTGCCGACAGGGTTATTGCTGTTAGTAACCTTACGCGAAATATTGTTATCGATAAATATGGGGTATACGCGAAAAAAGTTGTAGCCGTGCATAATGCCGTTGAACCTGTTGAAAAGAAAGATGTTAAAACACTATCGAAAGGGGTCGAAGACAAGATTGTAACTTTTCTTGGCAGGATAACTTTTCAGAAGGGTCCGGAATATTTTGTTGAGGCTGCTGCAAAAGTTCTGCAAAAATACCCAAAGGTGCGTTTTGTTATGGCCGGAAGTGGCGATATGATGAATAAAGTAATACGCCGGGTGGCAGAACTTAAAATTGCCGACCGGTTTCATTTTGCCGGTTTTCTTAAGGGTGGCGAGGTCGACGATATGTTTGCTATGAGCGATGTGTATGTAATGCCTTCGGTTTCCGAACCTTTTGGCATTTCACCTTTAGAAGCAATGCGCTCGAATGTGCCGGTAATTATATCGAAGCAATCGGGAGTTTCCGAAATTTTAAACCATGCTGTTAAAGTCGATTTTTGGGACATTGATGCAATGGCCGATGCAATTTATGGCATACTAAAATATGACAGCCTGAATAAAATGTTTAGAAAACATGGGAAAGAAGAGGTTGATAGTTTGATATGGGAAAATGCGGCACTCAAAGTTAAAGATGTTTATCAAGCAGTAATAGAAGAAAAATAAAAATATATAGCCCAAAGGGTATAAAAAATTAACATAGGCTTAGGCCGATGAAAAAACAAAATAAAGAGATGAAAACAATTTGCTTATATTTCCAGGTACATCAACCGTTTCGCTTAAAAAAATACAGGTTTTTCGATATTGGTAAAGACAATTATTATTTCGACGATTTCAACAATCGGGCAATCATGGAAAAAGTTGCCAATCGTTGTTATTTACCAACAAATAAGGTAATGTTAGACTTAATTGAAAAATACGGAAAAAAATTCAAAGTAACATTTTCGCTTTCGGGATCGGTACTCGAGCAATTCGATATGTATGCACCCGAAGTTATGGAAAGTTTTAAAAAACTTGCAGCCACAGGCTCTGTCGAATTTCTTTCCGAAACTTATTCTCATTCGCTTTCGTCGATGCGCGATAAAGATGAATTTGTGCGCCAGGTGAAAGCCCATGCCGCATTAATAAAAAAGCATTTTAAGCAAAGCCCAAAAGTTTTCAGAAATACCGAGCTTATTTATTCCGATGAAATAGGCGAAACGGTAGCAGATATGGGTTATAAGGCAATGCTTACCGAAGGGGCAAAACATGTATTGGGATGGAAAAGCCCAAACTATTTGTACAACAATGCCAATAATCCAAAGCTAAAATTATTGCTGAAGAATTATAGGATGAGCGATGATATTGCTTTCCGTTTTTCAAATCAGGGATGGGAAGACTGGCCTTTGACTGCCGAAAAATATGTTGATTGGATAAAAGCAATTGACCAAAAGCAGCAGGTGCTAAACCTGTTTATGGACTACGAAACTTTTGGCGAGCATCAGGATGCAAGTACAGGAATATTTGATTTTCTGAAAGCTTTTCCTTCTCAAATAATCGAAGGTAGCGACATACAGTTTTTAACAGCTTCGGATGTTGAAAAAAAGTTAGATTCGGTTTCTGCTATTCATGTGCCTAATGCTATTTCGTGGGCCGACGAAGAACGCGATCTCACTGCATGGCTTGGCAACGAACTTCAGAACGAGGCTTACGAAAAGCTTTACTCTTTGCTACCGCAGATAAAAAAATGTAAAAACAAAGAAATTCTCGGCGATTGGCATAAGTTGCAGAACAGCGATCATTTTTACTATATGTGTACAAAATGGTTTTCTGATGGCGATGTGCATAAATATTTCAATCCATATAATTCGCCTTACGATGCCTTTATCAATTACATGAATGTGTTAAGCGATTTTGCAGAAAGGGTAAATTCAAAATGTCCTGCCGATGTAGAAGAAAATTTTACAGAGGAAGAATTACAGGCAAAGATTAAAAACTTTCAGGCAAGCCTGCGAAAAGTAAGGGCTAAGAATAAAATCGTCAGGAGCTAATCAAGTTTTTGTAATAGCTCCTCTCTTGCATGGCTAATATATTGTTCTGATAAATGCAGGCCGTCGCTAAAATAATTATCGGGGTAATAATTTATTTCATCAAAGTAATTTAAAAAAACACTATTGAGACCCAGCGAATCGATCTGGGTTTTCATATTGGCCCAGTTGTTTGTATCGTGGCTCCAATGCTCTGGTACAGGTGGCGATACAATTTTTAAAAAAATATTTTTCTCCTTGCAAAGTGCATCGAGTTTTTTTAAATAATGAACTGCAATATCGGATAAGGTGGTAAGTTTTATTTCTTCGAGATAACTAACTGATGTTTCGGTTTCATCGGAAAAATTGATATCGGAAATGGGAAGTATTTTCACGGCATAAAAAATATATAACCAGCTAAATGGTTTTTCCCAAAGTTTATCATAAACAATATCGTCAATATAATTTAAGTTCGAAAAAGAAAGGAAAGGTTTTACGAAATTATTAAAAGTTAGTTTTTGTTCGAAATTCCAACCAATGTCGTTTGGCACACTTACCAGGATTATTTCTTCAATTTGAGAATTTGATGCCAGTAAATTTTCTATAAGAATATAATTGCCAATTAGCGATACGGCTGCATTTGAGCAAAATGAATTAGGAGTAGAATCAAAATCGAACAATTGATTGCCCACGCTATCGCCAATATAAACCCGTTTAAAATTCGCTTTTTGTTTGCTGCGGTTTATTCTTTCGTGCACCTTAATCCATCCGCCTTTTTGCTCGTTTTTAAATTTAATAAACATTGGCGAAACCCTAAGATGTGCAATTAATCCGAAGCCGAAAAAAGCCAATAAAAAAAACACTGTGCCTCTGATTATAAAATTCTTCATTAAAAAATCTGCCTAATTTACTGAATACACAATTAATCTGAAAAAGAAAATGTAAAATACATATTGAATCAAATTAATCAAAAAAATCATGAATAATCAAGGTTAAAATTGAAAATATATAAATTCTATTTTATTGAAATTCCCAAATAATAAAATAATGTAAAGTGTAAAAATATAAGAAAACCAACGAAGTGTAACATGTAGATATTCAACGCTTAATACATGTTGTTTGTTTCGTTGGATATATTCGGCAGCCACAAATAGTATTAAAATTATAAAATTCTTTTTTATTTGAAACGGAATAAGAGGAATATGAAAAGCATCGAAACTAAGCATATTGTTTAAGTATGAAAAGGCTTGCCCAATATCTTCGGCCCTGAAAAATACCCATGCAAGACTGGTGAGCAAAAAAACCCCGATTATCTGAAAAAATACTAAAACAGGGTTAGTTTTTTTGACACTCATTTTTTTCAATAGTCGTTTCCTGATTTTTTTTGTCGAATGTCCAAGCATCAGGTACAAACCGTGCAGGCTGCCCCACAAAATGAAAGTCCATTTTGCACCATGCCACAAACCGCCCAAAAACCAGGTTAACAAAATACCGGTAAGATAGGCCCATATTTCAACTTTAATCTTTAAAAAAGTATTTTTATTGAAAATGCGTAGTGTTGAATAACTGATTGGAAGGAAAAGATAATCGCGCAACCATGTCGAAAGTGAAATATGCCACCGTCTCCAAAACTCGGAAAAATCTTTCGAGAAATACGGCAAATTAAAATTACGCATCAGGTTAAAGCCAAACAAACGGGATGTGCCAATGGCAATATCGGAATAGCCCGAAAAATCGCCATAAATCTGAAAAGCAAAGAAAATAGCACCTACCCAAAGCAAAAAAGGGTGCATTATTTCTGAATTGTCGAAAATACGGTTTACCACAGTGGCTGCATTGTCGGCAATTACAATTTTTTTAAAAAAGCCCCACATAATTTGCCTGATGCCATCTTTTGCCTTATCAATATCAAAATTTCTATTCTTCGAAAACTGTGGCAAAAGCTGTGAAGCCCGCTCGATAGGCCCTGCCACTAATTGTGGAAAAAAACTTACAAAAGCAAAAAATTGAAAAATATCGTATGTAGGTTTTATTTTATGTTTATAAATATCAAGCGAATAGCTCAAAGTCTGAAATGTATAAAAGCTGATGCCAACCGGTAAAATAACATTCAGGCTTCGGGCTTGTAAACTTATGCCCAGGCCGGCAAAGGCATCGACAAAAGAATCGACAAAAAAGTTGTAATATTTAAAGTATCCGAGAAAACCCAAATTAACAAGCAGGCTCAACCATAAAAGGTATTTTCTTTTTTTCTTTTTTCCCTGATTAAAAATTAATATACCAAGTTTATAATCGACAAAGGATGATATGATGATTAGCGACAGAAAACGCCAGTCCCACCAACCATAAAACAAATAACTGGCAAGTATGAGGAAAATATTTTGCAGCCTGAGTTTGTCTTTTAGCAAGAACCAATAAATGGCAAATACCAAAGGCAAAAACACAGCAAATTCAAACGAATTAAAAAGCATATTTCCGAATGATTATCTGCCCAAAAGTAATTGTTTTTGTTTCAATTTATTCTACAGTAACCGATTTGGCCAGGTTACGAGGTTGATCAACATTACAGCCACGCAAAACGGCAATGTGGTACGAAAGCAATTGTAATGGTACCACAGCGAGAATAGAAGCAAGGGCTTCGTCGGTTTCGGGAATTTCAAGAACGTGGTCGGCCATTGTTTTAATAATAGTATCCCCTTCGGTAACAATTGCAATAACAATTCCTTTACGGGCTTTAACTTCCTGGATGTTGCTTACAATTTTTTCGTACGATTTATCTTTTGCAGCAATAATTACTACCGGCATTTTATCATCAATAAGGGCAATAGGCCCGTGTTTCATTTCGGCGGCAGGGTAACCTTCGGCATGGATGTAGGAAATTTCTTTTAGTTTAAGGGCACCTTCTAAAGCGACCGGAAAAAAGTAGCCACGGCCTAAATAAAGGAAATTGTCGGCATCTTTATAAAGGGAAGCTATCCTTTTATAATCTTCGTTGTTTTTCAGAAGTTTTTCTATTTTCCCTGGAATTTTAACTAAATCTGCAATTACTTCTTCATAGTCTTGTTGGCTAATTGTATTACGTTTATGTGCCACCAATAGGGAAAGAAAAGTCAATGCCGTAACCTGCGATGTAAAAGCTTTTGTTGAAGCAACACCAATTTCCGGTCCGGCATAAGTATAAATGCCTGCATCGGTTTCGCGCGAAATAGACGAGCCAACAACATTGCAAATTCCAATTACTAATGCGCCCGATTCTTTGGCAAGATTTATTGCGGCAAGTGTATCGGCAGTTTCGCCACTTTGGCTGATGGCAATTACAACATCATCTTTATAGATAACCGGGTTTCGATACCTAAACTCGGAGGCATATTCTACTTCGACAGGCAGTCGGGCAAATTCTTCGAATAAATATTCACCTACCATACCGGCATGCCATGATGTACCACAGGCAATAATAATAAGTCGTTTTGCATTGACTATTTTGGGCAATACTGAAGAGATACCTCCATGATGGATATCTTTTAAATCGGAAGAAATTCTACCTCTTAAGGTATTAATCAGGGTTTGGGGCTGCTCAAAAATCTCTTTCAGCATAAAATGCTCGAAACCGCCCTTTTCTATTTGATCAATATCAATATCAAGTTGATGGACCTTAGGTGTAATTTTATTATTTTTAAGTGTTTTTAAACTAAGTTCGTTTTTTGAAATTACTGCAATATCTTTATCGTTAAGGTAAATAACACTTTTAGTATATTCTACTATTGGGGTAGCATCCGAGGCAATAAAGTATTCATCATTGCCAATACCAATTACAAGAGGGCTTCCTTTTCGGGCAGCAATAAGTTTATCTGCTTCGCTTTTTGCTACAACAACCAGGGCATAAGCTCCCGATACTTTCTGAAGGGCATAACGTACAGCTTCTTCAGCCGAAATATTTTCACCTTCATAAATATACTCTATTAAATTGGCTAATACTTCTGTATCTGTTTCACTTTTAAAAGTATAACCATTTTGGACAAGAGTTTCTTTTATTGTTGAATAATTTTCGATAATGCCATTATGTATAACTACAAAATTACCTTTTGATGATTCGTGTGGATGGGCATTTGCATCGTTTGGTTCGCCGTGTGTTGCCCAGCGAGTGTGCCCCATACCAATATTTCCACTAATATCTTTATTCTTTACAAAATTCTCTAAATCACTTACTTTACCTTTTATCTTATAAGTATTTGTTTTTGAATTTATAATTGTAATCCCGGCTGAATCGTAGCCTCTGTATTCGAGTCGTTTTAAACCGTTTATTAAAATCGGATACGCTTCCTTATTTCCAATATAACCTACTATCCCACACATAATATTATGATTAATATTTTACTATTATATTATTTACTGATATTGTTGAACTATTCTTTATTCATTAGAATTTTATACTGCAAAATAAAGAATATATTTTGGTTCGACAGCAAATTTATTGAAAAGATTAAATCGTATCGCTGATAACAAAACGTGGACGTTTTTGTAATGCTTTGTGTATACGTGCCAGATAGAGTCCTATTATTCCAAGAATGATAAAAAGTATTCCAAAAAGGAAAGAAATTATACCAACAGTTGAAGCCCAGCCGGGTACTGTTTCGCCGCGAAAAAACATGATAATTATAAAGAGGATTTCAAGAAAAGCTAATATACTTGTTATTACACCAATCCAAACAGCTGAAATAAGAGGTTTTACAGAGAAAGATATAATAGCCCCGTTTGCAAATTGAAACATTTTTTTGAAGTTATATTTTGTCTTTCCTTTTTTCCGTTCAACAGATTTAAAACTAATTGTTTTTGAAGGATACCCCAGCCATGATACAGCACCGCGCAAAAACAAGTCAACATCATTAAACTGTAACAAATCTTTTACAACCTTATTATCTAACAAACGAAAATCAGATGAATGCGCAGATATAGCTACACCTGTCATAGAGGAAAATATCCCGTAAAAATATTTCGATGTA
>JAYENH010000109.1:0-5068 GCA_034721995.1 Bacteroidota bacterium | reverse complement strand
TTCATATTTCATTCTTTTGCCTTGCAGCTAACTCCTAAATATAAACAGCCTATTGTGTTTATCTCCCCCAATATGGGTGTATATCCACAATACACTTGTGTTTATTTCTCATATCTGAAATATTTCGTTCTATTATCATGTCAATATATTTTTGGTGCTATGTTGAATCTCCAAAGTTTAGTTTTCATTTCTCCAAAATTAACAAATTTATTTGTCATCGAATTATACAGATTGAACAGAGAGATTTGTTTAACCGATGCAATTCGGGCGTTGTCATGTTTTTTAGGTTAATACTACTCAACTTCCCAAACCGGAAACCTGCCCGGCGTATATGGTGCTTCTATTGCTTCGAGTTTGGCTTCGATTGATTTAAGGTCATTTTCGACTAAGGTTTTTAAACGTGTATAAAGTGGTTCGAATTCTTCGAGGGCAATCCTATAGCTTTTTTTCTGGGTTTCGGTGGGCGGCCCCGATGTGCGCCATTGCCCGTAGATAATTGATTCTACCCTGCCGTAAAAAGTCGGGGGCACATTTTTATTGCGGCTCTTTTTTGTATTGTCGCCATGCAATATAAGATTGATTGCAATTATTTCTTCTTCAAGTTTTTTGATTTGTTCCAACAATTCCGTTCCTGCTTTGGGGCTTGCCTCAACAGCAACACGTATATGTTTTATTTTGTTCCCGGTTTGGTTTGCAATGCGCAAAGTAGCTTGTGTAACGCGGCGTAGCTTATTCAATTTCTTCTGAAACTCGGCAAGGGCTATTTTATCATCAATCGAAATGTATTCCGATTCTAAGCTTTCTACCGTAAAGGCTTGTCGTGGTACGAGTTCGGTTATCTGGTTGTCAACTACTTTCGAAAGCGAAACAAAATACTGCCCGGGCAAAGCATACATGCCATGATTGGGGTAGGAGTAACGGCCTGTTTCCGATTTATGCAAACTTACCGGTGTAATTGGTGCATACCTGAAATTCCATGCAATCCGGCCAATCCCTTTTGTGGCGGCTGCCTTCATGCGTGTTACTATTTCGCCATCGGAACCTGAAATTGTAAAAAGCAGATAGGGGGCTTTCTCCAAATCCTCGGCACGCAGTTCGTCCCATTCGGGATGGCGCATTTCTTTTCCGGCTTCTGTTGCCTTTTTCTCATCATCTTTTCTTCTTTGCTTACGGGTTTTGTAAGTATCTTTCAGATAATAAGTAAACACAGCTCCAACGGGAGGGTTTGAAGCCGTATAGTACGATCCGCCCTGATTACTTTTTCCACCTCCTCCGAGAGGGCGTTCTTCAATAAACATGAGGGCTTCTTTAATTGGAAATATATGCGCTTCCTTTTTTAAAAGTTCGGTTGATAAATCACGCAAAGGGGAATAATCATCTAAAATATAAAAGCTACGGCCAAAAGTTCCAAGTACCAAATCGCTTTCGCGTTGCTGAATGGCGATGTCTTTTACACAGATGGTTGGTAAGCCGGCTTTTAGCTGATTCCATTCTTCGCCACCATCAATGGTAACATACACACCGAACTCGGTACCGATAAAAATCAAGTCGGGATTTATATGGTCTTCGGCAATAGTATGGATGGGCAGGTTTTCGGGCAGGTTTCCCATAATTGATTTCCAACTTTTTCCGGCATCAGTGCTTTTAAAAATATAGGGTTTAAAATCGGCCTGCTTACGGTTATCGAACGAGGCATAAACAGTTTGTCCGTTATGCTTCGATGCAAACAAACAGCTTACATAAGTCATTTCGGGCACGCCTTTTATTTTCGATATTTCTTTCCAGTTTTTTCCAGCATCCGAAGTTACCTGAATAAGCCCATCGTCGGTACCTATGTAAATCAGGTCTTCGCTTACAGGCGATTCGGTAAGCGAAACAATATTGCCATATTGCGAGGTAGAAGCATTTTTTGCCACAGCATCGACACTCTG
This sequence comes from Bacteroidota bacterium, assembly GCA_034721995.1. GTDB lineage: Bacteria > Bacteroidota > Bacteroidia > Bacteroidales > M50B96 > JAIOYV01. The sequence continues at coordinate 3,137 of JAYENH010000109.1, read as the reverse complement.
GATTTTGCCCATGATTTTAAGTTGGTTCCTGTCGATTTGGCGTGTAAGGTCGGGGCTGATTTTTTTCCACGAATTTCCCTGATCATCGCTCCTGAACAAAAAGTTGGCAGCAAAATACAATCGCTTGTGGTAGTGAGGGCTGATTATTACTGGCGAGTTCCAATTCCAACGGAAGGCATCATCATCTTTATCCTCGACAGGTTTAATCAGGATTTTTTCTCCGGTAGCTTTATTAAAACGATTTAGGTAACCATATTGCGATTGAGTGTAAACAATATTCGGATCGACAGGGTCGATAACTGTTTCGTAGCCATCGCCACCGTTAGTAATAAACCAATCGGCATTTGTTATTCCTGCAATATTTGTTGTGCGCGAGGGGCCGCCCATGCTGTTGTTGTCCTGTGTGCCGCCATAAACATTGTAAAAAGGCTTGTCGTTATCGACCGAAACACGGTAAAACTGCGTAACAGGAAGGTTGGCTTTATAGTCCCATAATTTTCCACGGTCGTAACTTTCGTAAATCCCGCCATCGCCACCAATCAGGTAGTGGTCGTGATTTTTTGGGTCGGCCCAAAAAGCATGGTCGTCGACGTGGCGGTGGGTGTTGCCAAGTGTTTTCCATGTTTTGCCGCCATCATCAGAAACTTTTGTCCAGGTGTCAAGCGAATAAATCCTGTCAGCATCGAAGGGGTCGCAAACAATTTCCTGATAATACTGTGCAGATCCGGTTTTGTAATCCGAAGCTTTTTCCCACGATGCACCACGGTTTGTCGATTTGTAAAGGCCACCAACTTTATCACGGCCTTCGATCAAAGCAAAAATATAATCGGGGTTAACGGGCGAAATTGCCAGGCCGATACGTCCGAGTTCGCCTTCGGGAATTCCTCCTTTTATTTTTACCCAGCTTTTTCCTGCATCGGACGATTTGTAAATTGCAGATTCGGGGCCACCATTTATTAAAGTCCACACATGCCTCCTTCGCTGATACGATGCGGCATACATTAAATCGGGATTACGTGGATCGACTACCAAATCGGTAACACCGGTGTTTTCGCTAATTTCAAGAATTAGTTTCCATGTTTTACCGCCATCTTCGGTTTTGTAGAGGCCACGCTCGCCACCCGCACCCCAAAGTGGGCCTTGCGATGCAACATAAACATGCTTAGAGTTTCGCGGATCGATATATATTTTTGCAATATGTTCTGATTTTTTCAATCCCATATTTTTCCAACTCTTGCCACCGTCTTCCGATTTGTAAACCCCATCGCCATACGAAACACTCCGCTGACTATTATTTTCGCCTGTGCCAACCCATACCACATTATGGTTGTTTGGGTCGATTGTTACGCAGCCAATGGAATATGAGCTTTGTTTATCGAAAACCGGATTGTAGGTAATCCCTGCATTATTGGTTTTCCAAACACCGCCCGAGGCAACCGCTACATAATATTCGCTTGTTTTTACAGGATTAACGGCAAAGTCGATTATCCGGCCCGAAGTAAACGCAGGCCCGATAGAGCGAAATTTCAAACCCGAAAGGATATTGCTTAAAGTAGAATCCTTTTCGTTTTTTTTGTCTTGGGCACTCAGGCCAAAGCTGATAAGGGATATGCCTATCAGCATAAAAATTGATTGGATGTTTGTTATTCTCATTCTAATATAAATATTATTTGTGTCTATTTTAATTAAAAATATGCGGATATATAATTCACTTACTGGTTACTGCCTACTGTGGACTGCCTACTGCTCCTGATCGTAATATATTTTATAAAACTTCCGGCCATCGTTTTCCACACCACGTTCAATCAGGTTTTTGTCGCCATGGATATAAATGTGAAAATTTTTGTCGAGCTTAAGCACGCTTTTAAATACCCGTGATTGTTTTTTAACGGCATGTTGTGAAATGTCAAAATTATCCTCTATGTCTAAATCGTTTTGTTCGCGATAATCAGAATCGAAATTTTGGAATGAATTGATTATTTCCTCATCCTTAAAAACCACTTTCTCGAAATCGGCTTTGTCAAATTCTTCGTTCGTTTTAAAATAATCGACCGAGCGGTTCAATAAATCGATCTGATCGGCACGGGTTACCTCAAACTCATCGCCGAGATGATTTGCCACATAATTTTTGGTGATGTTCATAAATTCTTTGGTATGATGGTATTCGTCGGCACAGGGCCTAAGTCCGAGAAATTCGTCGCGCCAATAGCCGGCTTCGATGGCTTTGTTCGATTTGTCGATAATACAAATTTTATAGCCCTGGTCTTTGCCGGTATTTAAAATTATGCAGCCTTTATCGAGTTTTTCGATATTAATTCCGCTGTCGTGATTGATAGAAAAGCCTTCCTCGTTTTTGTCGAGTTTTAAAAAGCTATGTTGATTTTCGGATTTGAACAGGCCGATAGCCTCGAAATTTTGATTCTCATTTCGCAGTGCCGAAAAACGAACCACGAAAAGGTCGCCGGCTTTTATCTGTGGATGATTGGTAACTTCGAAAAGCTGCTTTGCAATATCAGCAGAAATATCAAGGAAATTCTGTTGATTTTCGAATATCTGTTCAGCAAAAATATATAAAGGGTTCGAGCCTCTGTCATCATTCGAAAACGAGAAATTATAAAATTCGGGGTTCGAAAACGATTGCAGAAAAAATTGCATCATCAACACATAAAGCTCGTCCTCCGAAATATCCAGTTCGTTGTTCGACAGAAGTAATTCCTGCTCGTTGCTGCTGTTTCCCACATGGTGTACGGCTGCCTGCTCCATGTTGCTTTGTGTATAATCAAAAAGTGGTTCCATTTACTATTCAGTTTAAATCTGGCACAAAGGTATGGTTTGAAAAGAAAATCTGTGAAAATATTTTGGGGCAATTTCAGAACATCTGACCTATCGTAAACTAAATTGTCGCATAAACGATGTGTTATTATTTTGTCAGTAATGAAAAAAACAGCCCCATTGTAAACAAATATTTCCACGAGATTTCCTGACCCTATGTTTTTAATTACCACAAAATGAAATATATAAATAAATCGATTAAAAAGAAACAGGAAAATACAAATGACCCTAAACTGCTTGCATGAAATGATTGTATTTAATATTTTTCAACCATATAAGAAATATAAGGACATGTAAGAAAAACT
>JAYENH010000108.1:0-5070 GCA_034721995.1 Bacteroidota bacterium | reverse complement strand
GAAACATCCATGCTAAAGAATTTTAACACACAGGAGGATGATTAAAAAAATCTTTGCGACTTCGCGGCTTTGCGAGAAATATATTTTAAACAGATGAAAGCTTCCGGTTACCGACAAGCCACCTCTGTTAGAACCAAATTCATCACGGATATTTTTATCTTTATAACCAACATACCTGTTATATCCACACTACATTATTCCTCGTCGCAATAGAACTTTATCATTTCGATGATGGCTTTTTCGCATACCGGGCAAAACTCATCTAAGCGGTTCGATCGCATCTTACAGTCCTGCATGGGGCGGTATATTTTTTTCTTAACATAACCGGCTCCCTCGAATACACCTATCTTACCAATGTATTTCTCGCTATTTGGTGTTGGTATCGGAATCCCGGAATCAACCATATTTTTCCATTTGCTGTCGAAATCGGCCAGAGTTGTAATGTTTACCTGAAAAGGCTCGACAGATAAATCGTATAACTCTTCGGCAGCTGTATTTTCGTAAGCATATTCATCGGCCAGTGCGGCAAAGGCATGACCGAACTCGTGAGTGAAAACCATATTGGATGTTGGATGATCGCTACTGCACAGATTGTAAAAATTATAAATGCCACCGCCCCCGTATTTTTTAGAATTTACAAGTATATAAATCTGATCGTAAGGTACACAGCCTGCCAAATCGCGTATCGATTTCACATCACGGGTTGTGAGGTATCGCTCGCTATCGAAAGTGAAAAAGTGGGTGTTCAAAACAGTTCTGTTCCATTTTCCAAAGCCCGGTATATCAGTACCTTTATCGATAGATGGTGCCTTAACTATCCAAAAATTAAACTTATTGCTGTTGTTTGCAAAAGTTGGGCAATCGAAAAAATATTCGACAAAACGTTTGGCATCCTTACGAAACTTTCGCATCTGCCTTTTTGTGTATCCATCAGGAATTATAACAATATCAACCTTTTCGGAAGGATTGCCCGAATCGTATATCTTTTTTGTTTTATAATCAGGAGCCGGGTCGTTGTTTACAAAATAGTTTATCGGGTCAATATCGAATTCATATAATTTTTCCCATTGCATGTTTGGTTTGCGCCTGTCTATCTGAAGCCTTACCGCATTTTTTGGATACGGAAAAACGATTGAACTATAAAAAGATCGACTTATTTTTTGGGCTTCTTTAGTGTCTTGCCATTCTACAAATAGATCGGAATAGCCACGTGAGAAAATTAATTTATTACTTGCCGAATCGAAAACTAAGTATCGGTAATCACCAAAATTAAAAGGATCGGTAAGATTCTTCAGTGGGCCGCCCCAGAAATTCTCTTTACGGATTTGCTCGAAAAATATCTGTTGTCCGAAAGCATTGCCGGCAATTTGATAATCGAAACGCATGGTTTTTTGCTCAAAATAATTGTTGAATGTTTCCTGTGCCGATATCTGTAACGATAGACAAGTAATCATAATAAGTAGAAATAATTTGTTTTTCATAATCCTTTTAAACTATTATAAAATCAAAAAAAGCAAGATACTATTTTTTTACAATTTCTTTATTTCACAATAAAAATATGTTTGATACAAATAAGAAAAACGCCAAATCCCAGATTGGCTTATCTTTATTTACTTCCGGTATTTACTGCTTCCACTTCGAGTGTTGCAAAACTTCGTCCTTCGTACACACTTCTGAATTGGCAATAAACATTTTCATAAGTTTCCAATAAATAAAGAATATGGGCGAGGCGATTTAATTGAAAAAAGATATTCACCCTTTTACTTTTGCGGCTAAAATATGGCGATTCTTTCCAAATCCTGTCATCATCGGAAAAATAAAGAATAGCCGTGAAACCATCCAGATCAGGACTTTCGATAGTAATTATGGGGATATTCAAATTTGAAGACCAAATATCGCCCACTGTTTCGCCATAACTATATTTTTCAATCGCAAATCGTATATTCTCTTTTTGCATGGATTCTTGCTTAATCGCAAAAATTTCGCACATAGTAGAATCTACAACCATATAATGCGGATTATCTGAAAATAGTTGAGATTTGTCAATCTTATTTTGGGCAAGTAACCCCATTGTTAAAAAAAGACTTAAAATTGTTAATAGTGTTTTCATTTTTACTGATTTTTAATACAAAATAAACTGAGCGAAAGTAAACAAATAGATTCTGCAATCAATAGCCAAACAACAAGACGTTGATAATTTGCTGATCACTTGTTGTAATTTTGCCCGGTAATTCAAGAGTATGAATAGAATCTAAATCCTTTTGATTGAGAAAGTCAGATAAGGATTTCGGTAATTGGGCATCAACGATAAATTTCATGATGCAATTTTATTGTTTTTTATCGTATAATTCATCGGATTACTTTGAGTTACCCGGAGAGTTAGGCATATCGTATCCTAATCCTCTTCCAATAAAATCTTCAAAATATCTACTGCTGCTTTCGATACCGATGTGCCCGGGCCAAATATCCCAACAACACCTGCATCGTACAGATATTGATAATCCTGTGAGGGGATAACGCCTCCGGCAATTACCATAATATCTTCACGTTCGAGTTTTTTCAATTCGGCGATAACCTGAGGCACCAGGGTTTTATGCCCGGCAGCCAAACTGGAAACACCCAGTATGTGAACATCGTTTTCTACTGCCTGGCGGGCTGCTTCGGCAGGGGTTTGGAACAATGGCCCCATGTCTACATCGAAACCCATATCGGCATAACCTGTTGCCACTACTTTCGCGCCACGGTCGTGGCCGTCCTGGCCCATTTTGGCAATCATAATCCTGGGGCGGCGGCCTTCTTTTTCGGCGAAACGGTCGGCCAGTGCGCGTGCTTTTTCAAACGACATATCTCCTTTGTTTTCTGATGCATAAACTCCCGAAATAGTACGGATAACAGCTTTGTACCTTCCGGCTATTTTTTCACAGGCCATGCTAATCTCGCCCAGCGAAGCACGTGCTTTGGCCGCCTTAACCGATAGGTCGAGCAGGTTGCCTTCGCCAGTCTCCACACATTTGGTAATGGCTTCGAGGGCGGCATTAACTTCTGTTTCGTTACGGTCGGCTTTGAGTTTTTCTAACCTTTTGAGTTGTGCTTCGCGCACGGCGGTGTTGTCCACATCAAGGATATCAATGGGGTCTTCCTTTTCTAAACGATATTTATTTATCCCGACAATAGTGTCGATACCGGCATCGATTCGGGCTTGCTTGCGGGCAGCTGCTTCCTCGATGCGCATTTTCGGAAGTCCTGTTTCGATGGCTTTTGCCATGCCGCCAAGTTCTTCAACTTCTTCGATCAATTCCCAGGCTTTGTGGGCAATTTCATGGGTCAGCTTTTCGACATAATACGAACCTGCCCAGGGATCGACCGAACGGCAAACATTGGTTTCTTCCTGAATATATATCTGTGTGTTGCGGGCAATACGTGCCGAAAAATCGGTTGGCAAAGCAATGGCTTCGTCCAGTGCATTGGTGTGCAACGACTGAGTATGTCCAAGAACTGCGCCCATGGCCTCGACACAAGTACGTGCCACATTGTTGAACGGATCCTGCTCGGTCAAACTCCAACCGGATGTTTGGCAATGGGTACGCAAAGCTAAAGACTTAGGGTTCTTCGGATTGAATTTCTTCACAATTTTTGCCCAAAGCATTCGTGCTGCCCGCATCTTGGCAATCTCCATAAAATGGTTCATCCCAATGCCCCAGAAAAACGACAGGCGCGGGGCAAACGAGTCGATGTCCATTCCGGCATTAACACCTGCACGCAGGTATTCCAAACCATCGGCAAGGGTGTATGCCAACTCGATATCGGCAGTGCCACCGGCTTCCTGTATATGATAGCCCGATATTGAAATGGAGTTGAACTTAGGCATATTCTTCGACGTGTACTCGAAAATATCAGCAATAATTTTCATCGAAAACTCAGGAGGATAGATATATGTGTTCCGCACCATAAATTCCTTCAGTATGTCGTTTTGGATGGTTCCGCTCAACTGCTCCATTGGTACGCCCTGCTCCTGCCCTGCCACAATAAAAAAGGCCAGCACGGGCAACACGGCTCCGTTCATGGTCATCGACACCGACATTTTATCCAAAGGAATTTGGTCGAATAATACTTCCATGTCGAGGATGGAATCAACGGCAACACCTGCTTTACCCACATCGCCAACAACGCGCTCGTGGTCGGAATCGTAGCCCCGGTGGGTGGCCAGGTCGAAAGCTATCGACAAACCTTTTTGTCCGGCTGCCAGGTTTCGGCGATAGAATGCGTTCGACTCCTCGGCTGTTGAAAAACCTGCGTACTGGCGAACAGTCCAGGGGCGCATTACATACATTGTAGAATACGGGCCACGCAAATAAGGTGGTTTTCCGGCTGCATAATTCAAATGCTCCATGCCTTCCAAATCAGCTTCAGAATAAGCCCCTTTTACGGGAATCTGTTCGGCAGTCAGCCATTCGCTTTTATTTTCTTTGTTCTCAACATCGGCTGTCTTTGTTTCCGATTTGATGTCTATGTCTTTAAAGTTTGGTTTCATGTCTTTTTATGTGCTTATAGTTCTTTTTAGTCCTTTTCTGTTTAATTATCGTTTTTTTCTCCCTGGTTTTCTCCCTGGTTTTCGATGTGCTTTCTAAAGAAATTATTAGATTTTCACTAATTTCCCAATGACCGCTTTTCTTGGAATCAATTCGTTTTAGATTTCCATCTGCTTTTAATTTGTTATTTGCCATTCAATACCTTTTAATACCGATTCCAATATTTTCAGCAAGTTCACCGGTAGTTATTTTGTTATCCTCCAATAATAACTTAATTAGTTACTCCCTAGTTTTCTCCCTAGTTTTCTCCCTAGTTTTCTCCCTAGTTTACTCCCTTAGTTTACTACCTTAGTTTACTACCTTAGTTTACTTCCTAGTTTACTTCATAGTTTACTACCTTAGTTTACTTCCTAGTTTACTTCCTAGTTTACTCCCTAGTTTTCTCCCTAGTTTACTCCCTAGTTTACTTCCTAGTTTACTCCCTAGTTTACTCCCTAGTTTACTTCCTAGTTTACTCCCTAGTCTTCTCCTTGGTTTTTTG
>JAYENH010000107.1:0-5086 GCA_034721995.1 Bacteroidota bacterium | reverse complement strand
CTATAATAAATATAATAAAATAATTGTTTTTAATGAAATTTACTTCAAAATATTACATGTTGCAGAAATTCAATACATTAAGTAAATGTTTATAGCAACAAAAATTATAAAGACAATAATATTAAGCCACATATTCTCAGATTGTAAATAATTTACACAAAAAAACAAGCTATGCTTGTTTTAAAATCTGAGAATCTGTGGCTTTATAAAATTAATTTTTCTTTTTTTCATGCGTTTGCCGTGTTTGCTAAAATGATATAATGCTAAAATCATTATCGCATTAAATCATTTCAAAACCTCATGGTAAATGTTGTTTTTTCATTAGGAACCGATTGTGCTGAAATAGTGCCACCGTGCAAACGAATAATTTGTCGTGATAAACTTAAGCCAATTCCCGATCCTGAGGGTTTTGTCGTAAAAAACGGAATGAATATTTTATCAAGCACTTCCTTTATTATCCCTTGCCCGTTGTCTTCAATTTGGATAATAATCTTTGCCCTTTCGCTTAAATATGCCCTTAGTGTTATTTCCGGCTTTTCCGTGTTTACAAGCGCGTGGATCGAGTTTTTAATAAGGTTAATTAATACCTGTTCGATTAATTCCTCATCGGCAGTTATTTCAAGATCGGCAGGGGCAATATTTATTTTTAAACTTACATTGGCCTTTTCTAAATCTTTATCGAGCAAGCTCAGAATATTTCTGAATATTTCTGAAACTTTAAAAATGGCAAAATTAGGTTTCGGAATTCGTGTGAGGTTACGGTATGTCTCTACAAAATGAAGCAGGCCTGAACTCCGTTTGTTTATAGTTTGCAATGCCCCGCTAATATCATTGAAAGATTCAACTACATCTTCCGGCAGATTTTTTCCCCCATCTTGTTTCAGCTCATTTACCATATTATTTACCGTAGAAGTAAGGGACACAATTGGAGTAATGGAATTCATTATTTCGTGGGTCAGAACACGGATAAGCTTTTGCCATGCCTCCATTTCTTTCTCTTCCAGTTCGTTTTGGATATTTTGAATCGAAACGAGGGTTAACATCTGATCGCGGATTTTAAACTCTTTTGCATAAATTATAATCTGAAAAATGTCGTCGCAATCCTGAAGTTTCACTAAAGCCTTTTCGCCGGTTTGTAATTTTTGCAACACCGAAACCAATTCCAAAGATACATCACCCAAATCCTGGATAAAACGCAGGTTGCTTTTTCGGAACATCCGCTTTGTGGCATTATTGTACATTTCTACTTTCCCGTTTTTCTGGTATGCAATCATGCTAATGCCAATATGTTGTATCACATTTTGCAGAAAAAAATATTGCTCTTCTTTTTCGTCCCTTATTTTCTGAAATTCTGAAAGTACATTATTGAAAACCCCTTTCAATTCATCAAACGAACTCCCCAGCCCTTCGAGTTCGAAAGAGCGTGTAAATTCTGAATATTTTATTGCTTCGAGGAAACTTGTTAAATAGTAATTGGTTTTGTTTACATGCCTGATAAGCCAAATAACCTGGGCCACAATAAGCATAGCCACAAGCATCGAGCTGTTGTAAAATTCGGTATTGTTGAGAAGGTAGAACAACAGAAAAATTGTTGCTGTCAAAACAATAACACGGAAAATGGTATGTATACGAAAATTTTTATAAACCATATTTTTCAAGTCTTCGGTACAACGATGTTCGTGTAAGCCCTAATTCACTGGCAGCATGGCTCACGTTTCCTTTGTGCCTTTGCATAACACGGTTTACCACTTTACGTTCCAGTTCGTCGAGGTTAAAAGTATCTAACTCAAGATCGTCGACTTTACGCGGCGCGGTAAGGATAAAATCATTGGCATCTAAGCGGTTTCCATCGCTCATAATCACGGCCCGTTCAATGGCATGTTGCAATTCGCGGATGTTGCCCGGCCAACTATATTGTTCTAATTTTCCCATGCCGGCCTTAGTAATCCCTTTAATATTTTTCTTGTATTTTTTTACATTCATCTTTAAAAAATGATCGGCAAGTAGGGCAATGTCTTCAATTCGTTCGCGCAAAGGAGGAATATGGATTTCGACAGTATTGATCCTGTAAAGCAAGTCCTGACGGAATTTGTCATCGGCAACTAAATCATATATTGAGGAATTTGTAGCACAAATAAGTCGAATGTCGAATTTTCTGGCTCTGTTTGCTCCAACCCTTGTTACTTCTCTTCTTTCGATAACTGTAAGTAGTTTTGCCTGAAGAGGCAATGATAAATTCCCTATCTCGTCCAGAAATAACGTACCTCCCGAAGCAATTTCGAAACGACCTGGTTTTTCCTTTTTTGCATCGGTAAAAGCTCCTTTCTCATGGCCAAACAATTCGCTCTCGAAAAGGGTTTCGGCAATAGCTCCCAGATCGACAGTTACAAAAACCTCGTCGCTACGCATCGAGGCACGGTGCAATGCCCTGGCAACTACTTCTTTTCCGGTTCCGTTTTCGCCTAATATAAAAACGCTGGCATCGGTTTGTGCTACTTTTTTTATGGTCGAAAAAACCTGTTGCATGCCCGGCGAAACCCCTATAAAATCTTGAAATGGCTGATCGATGGCGGCACTGAACCCTTTCTGTTTTTGTTTTAGGTGATCGGTTTCTTTTCGCGATAGCCGTAATTGGACTGCCGACGAAATGGTGGCCAATATTTTTTCGTTCTGCCAGGGTTTCAGGATAAAATCGACAGCCCCTGCCTTTATCGCCTTCACTGCCTTTTCGGTATCGCCATAGGCAGTAATAAACAGAACCACTGCATCGTTGTCGATTTCAATAATTTTTTGCAACCAGTCGAAGCCCTCCTTACCGCTAATTGCATCTTTAGTAAAATTCATGTCTAACAAAATCACATCGTAATCTTCCTTTGCCATCATTTCGGGGATACGTGCCGGATCAATCTCCGTATGAATAAGTTCAACATATTTTTTCAGCAGCAGTTTTAACGAAAACAAAATATCTTCGTTGTCGTCAACTACTAAAATTTTCCCTGTTTTATCAGCCATAGTTACTTTTTTTAATATTGAACACAAGCCATCCCAAGCCCGTTTCCCTTCCTGTTTTTCTATCAGAATAATTTTGGAATAAAATTAGTTTTTTCGGGGGACTTTGCAAAGCTGATGTTTTAATAATTCAACACATGAATTTTTTGGGTGTGGACATGGTATCCGTTTCCTATTTAAACAATTACATTACATAAACATATAAAATTGATATTTATACATATAAAGTTTACATTTGCCTGCTGTCTGAAAAAGAAGATTATCTTACAGCAATGAAAATTTGTTGCACAACCCAAAATGCCAATAGCAGGTAACAAACAAAAGCATATATTTGCAGATAAATCGATCAGGAAAATGTTTAAGAAAAAATCAACAGGAATGGCAAAAATACAAACAGCTAACCCAAATGTGGTTAACCAGATAATGGAAGGCACAAAAATTACGGGCGATATCGAATCGAACGATAACATAAGGATAGCTGGAATTTTAGCAGGAAAACTTACCACCAAAGGAAAACTTGTAGTTGGAAAAGAGGGGGTTATAAAAGGAACTATCGTTTGTGCAAATTGCGATATCGAAGGAAGTATCGAAGGCAAAATCACCGTAGAAAACCTACTTATGCTAAAATCCACTGCCAAAATTAAAGGCGAAGTGTTTACAGATAAACTGGCCATAGAATCGGGTGCAGTATTTAATGCCACTTGTGATATGAGCGGAGACCAAAAAACCTATGAAGGAGGGAAAAAAGAAAAAACAGTTAAATAATTACGCCCGATATTCGGGACTTGGTTTTCAGATGTTGGCAATAATACTTGCAGGTGTTTTTGGCGGCATCAAACTTGATGAATTCCTTGCCTGGGGATTTCCTGTTTTTACCATAGTTTTTTCCTTGTTGGCCGTTTTTTTATCAATTTATTATGCTGTTAAAGATTTCCTGAAAATGAGTAACAGAAGTAAGAATGCCGATGATGAAAGTAAAGGGATATGATGTGCTTGTTTGATTTCTGATTTGAAAAATAGTTATTGTTATGCCAAAAAATTTCTCAAAAACATTAATAGGCTTAGTCATTGTTTCGGTGGTAGTTTTTGCTATTGGAGCTTACCTTGCAAAATCAATCTTTCCAACTTATTATTTGCCTGTTTTCCCATATTTGCTTTTATTTTTCTTTCTTGTAAATGCAGGGGCACATTATTTTAGAATGAAGGCCAACGAAGGTAAACCAAGCAGCTTCCCTCGAAAGTTAATGGCAATAAACGGAATAAAAATTTTTGTTTACCTAATATTCATCGCTATATATTTATTCCTCCAAAAAGAGAATGCCAGGAATTTTCTATTGGGCTTTCTAATGTTGTATTTTGTGTATTTTATTTTTGAGATGTTCTCCAGTAAAAAAGCTGAGTAATGTAATTTGGGAAAAGTAAATCATTAAATAAAATAAACCAGAGATCATAGCGAAACTGAGAAATGAATTCTTATTTTCCGGTATTTTTCATAAACCATAAAAAGTAGCTTCCACTTTTTCAGTCTCAATAATTATTTCGCACCTATCTTTGTGTCATTTGGCAAATTTAGGGAAAATGATAATTGTTAATTATTGACTTATCATACATCAAACAAAGCACGACTCCGTAGGAGTCAGATATTTATAGAAGTAATTGGCGAAACATTTTAAAGCTCCGGTAGGAGCGACATATTGGGCAAAGTCGAATCTTATTGGCAAGAGAACCAGAACTGACATGACCTGCTATTCTTAAATTCACGAATAAAAAGTGTAATGCAAATTATCCTTCACAAACAAAGCAGGAATATTGTTGCTGATAATAAGAGTTTAAATTTCAAGACTATGCTTGATTGAAAACGAGGAAAGAAGCAGAAGAGAAGGAACAGCTAAAATTTCAGTACATCATGATTAATCTTCAACAAATAGTTATCTTTACGCAAATATTTTAGAATAATAAAAAACAAAACGACCCTTCGGCCCTTTCGGCAAGCTCAGGACAGGCAGACTCAGGGCAAGAGAAAGATTTAGGCAAGAAAGCTGAAGAAGAGAAGGTTGAGGCACCAAAAAAAGAAAAG
>JAYENH010000106.1:0-5102 GCA_034721995.1 Bacteroidota bacterium | reverse complement strand
CGACTTTGCCCAATATGTCGCTCCTACCGGAGCTTTAAAATGTTTCGCCAATTACTTCTATAAATATCTGACTCCTACGGAGTCGTGCTTTGTTTGATGTATGATAAGTCAATAATTAACAGTTCCGTAGGTGAGAAATAATTATTGAGACTAAAAAAGTGTAAACTACTTTTAATGGTTTATGAAAAATGCCGAAATATCACAATATGAAACACCCATGGCAATAAATTTAGGCACACAGGAGTATGATTAATTTTTCGTGTTTTCGTGGTAAATTTAAACAGATAAAAAAAGCCACAATTGCAGTTTTTCAATTTCTGCAATTGCGGCTTTTTTATATTGTTTTTTGCCTATTAGGCTTTTTGTATTATCGATTTATTACCAATCGGTTTGTTTTTATGGCATCGCCATTTACAATTACCGAATAAAAATAAATGCCGGCTTCCAGATCATCGACAGGGATTATCAGGTTGCCAAAGGATTTGTCGAGATTTATTGATTTTACTTTGTTGCCGAGCATATTATAAAATGTAAACCAACTGTTGTTTGCACTGTTTATTTGGTAATCAAATTTTACAATGTCGGTGGCCGGATTTGGATAAATTTCTATCCTAGTGCTAAAAGCTTCATCAACATTATTGGTAACAATATAATTTACTGTTACTGAAACCGAATCGCCGGGATGATTTGCAACATCTGCATTATAAATTGTATACATAATTGTTGAACTACCGGCATTTCCACTGGGGAAATAATGAAAACTTATATCATTACTTTGCCCTGCATTAACGAGATATGGACCAGACTCCATTGTACCTGATGGAAAACACACACTTGTACAAAAATGATTAGACGTATTTGCAACAATCGAAATGTAACTTTTCTTTAATATCACATCATAATCAGCTGCTCCATTGTTTACCACTTTCATATCAACTGCCAATTCATTGTCAGATACACTACCGTTAATGTCAATTGTTGTATTCGAAACATCGACACCATTATGGTCTTCAATTGTAAAGTTTTGTGCAGTAAGCATAAAGCTTATACTGAACATGATTAAAACTGCGGGTAATAATTTTTTCATACTTTTTTGTTTTTGATAATTGGTAAAAATAGTTCTTTAAAATTCGCAGCAAAAATAATAAATATTTATTCTGATACCTTAACATTCTTTTAACACCTAAAGTTTCTAAAAAAAAAGTTTTGCTAATTAATATTGTTTTTATCTTTGCCGCCGAATATAAATTTAATATTAAAACAAATTATTATGAAGAAAAATTTACTTTTAATTTTGGCTATCATTTTTAGTGTTAGCGTGTTTGCTCAGCAAAGAACAATGAATGTTGAGATTAATAAAAATCCAGTGTTTAAAAGCATTGATGCCTTGGCAATAGATTTTACAGCTACTGACCTTAATGGCAATAGCCATACTTTGTATGATTATCTTGATTCGGGAAAAACTGTGATTATTGACTTGTTTGCTACATGGTGTTCCCCGTGTTGGTCATATGCACAAAATGGTGCATTAGAAGATGTATATAATGCTTATGGACCAAATGGAACAGACGAGATGATGGTATTTAGTATTGAGACAGACCCTACTACCGACACATCTGAGCTTTACAACAGTACACTCGGTAACTGGACTACAGGAGTAAGTTACCCAATTATTAACGACGATATAATTGGTGGTAATTTCAGTCAAGCATACTATCCCTACATTATCATGATTTGCCCCAATGGAGATTGGTTCGAAGCAGGACAAGGAATAACTGCTTATTATACAGCAGCTGAATATTATGCTATGATTGGTAATTGTGTTGGGCCAAATGATCCTCCAAATGCCGATTTTATTGTACCTGGTGGTGCTTTAGGAATAGGCGACAACGTTACATTCACCGACAATTCAATGGGAATTCCTACTTCATGGGATTGGACTTTTGTTGATGGTACACCTTCAACTTCAACTGACCAAAACCCAACAGTTACTTATGCTGCTGCCGGAACTTATGATGTAACTTTGATTGCAACAAATGCCAATGGTGCAAGTACCCCTGTTACAAAACAAGTAACAATTCAAGGTGCTGCCCAAGGGCTTAGCTTTGAAGACGGTTTAATTCCTGCCGACTGGACATTAATCGACAACGATGGTGATGGTGAAAATTGGGAAGTGTTAGATTTCGGTGGTTCCCATGGAGATTATATGTTGTCTTCAGCTTCTTGGACAGGTAGTCCTATTTTCCCTGACAACTGGTTTATTTCTCCACACAGAGCAATCTCGAATGGTGATTTTTTAAAGTGGAAAGTTTATGCTCAGGATCAGTCATGGGTTGAAGAAAAATATCAGATACTTGTATCTACTACTACTTTAGATGTTGCCAGCTTCACCGATCAGGTTTTTGAAGAAGTATTAACTACCAGTACAGGATATATGGAACGTGAGGTAGACCTATCAGCTTATGCAGGCCAGAATATTTATGTTGCATTCAACCACTACGATTGCACAGACTGGTTCAGAATTAACATTGACGAAGTTTTAATGCCAGGTGGTACTGTTGGGGTTAACACAATTGATAGCGACCAGCCTGTTACTATTTATCCAAACCCATCAACAGGATTGGTAAATATTAATAATGTTGAAGGTGCTTCTGTTGTTGTTTACAATGTGATTGGAAAAGTTGTTACTTCAATCGAAAATGCAAATCAATTCAATACAATTGATTTATCAAATTATGGTGTTGGTACTTATTTTGTAAAAGTTATTACAAACGATAATACTACAACTCATAAGTTATCTATTACAAAATAGATTTATTCTGAATATAAAAATATAAGCAGCAATCCTTTGGGGTTGCTGCTTTTTTTTGTTCTTGATTCGAAAGAAAATTTAGAGGATTGGGTTGAATGTTTAAGATCGGAGGCTCATACAATTCCTTACTACCAATTCGTTAAAATAATTTAAAAGTTTGCAGATATGGTTTCTGGTGGTATTTTTGCAGGCAATCGAAAATTTATTAAATCAAATTTTAAGATGAAAAAAGTACTCGTTTTATCCCTGTTGATTCTAAGCTTTAGCCTTGCCTGGTCGCAAATCCCAAATGTTCAGGTAAAAGACATAAGCGGAAAAAACTTCCTGACCGAAAATATTTCAAACGACGGAAAACCTATCATCATTTCCTTTTGGGCTACCTGGTGCAAGCCTTGTGTAAAAGAACTGTCTGCCATTGCCGATGTTTACGACGACTGGGTTGATGAAACCGGCGTGAAATTGATAGCAGTTTCGATCGACAATTCCCGTAGTATGAGCAAGGTGGCCCCCTTTGTAAATGGCAAGGCATGGGACTACGAAGTTTTGCTCGACCCAAACAGCGATTTCAAACGTGCCATGAACGTGGTAAATGTACCGCATACTTTTTTGATCGATGGCAAAGGAAATATTGTCGATCAACATACCAGCTATGCCGATGGCGACGAGGAAGAACTTTACGAGAAAGTAAAAATAGTAGCCGCTGGCGAAAAACTTCATTAATCAAAAAAAAAGAAATATATCCCCGTTGAATTTCGAATAGAAACCGGGGATTTTTATTTTTTATTATTTTATTCCAGATGATATGAGAAAATATTTATTCTTGATTACCCTTTTTCTAAGCCCCGGCCTTTCTGTTTTTGCCCAAAATTCAGACGAAGGCCGGTTTAGTGGTAATCTGCAGTATGATGCCCAAACCTATCAGGACGATAAGTACATTGGTGCCGAAGCCGCCAAAGAAATTATCCTGATGAATACTTATGCCAATTTCATGTATGTAAAAGGAGACTTTTCGGCTGGCACACGTTTCGAGGGCTATATGAATTCTCTCCAGGGTTTCGATCCTGTGAATAGTGGATCGGGCTTTCCGTATGCCTGGGCAAAATACAAAAAAAATAACCTGACGGTTACTGTTGGTAGTTTTTACGAGCAATTTGGTTCGGGTATGGTTTTAAGAACTTACGAAGACAAAACCCTGGGATACGATAATGCCATGAATGGTATCAGGATGAAATACCAGATTGGCAACGGAATTACCCTTAAAGCTGTTTATGGCCGGCAGCGCGAATTGCAATTGTTTGTCGACAATAGCACAAGGGTTAAATTAGGGACCGGAATTGTAAGAGGGATTGATGGCGAATTTTTCCTGAATGACATTTTCACCGGAATGGCCGAAAAGAAAACCCAAATATCGTTTGGGGCGAGCTTTGTCAGTAAATACGAAAAGGATGATAGCGATAAATATATTTTACCCGAAAATGTTGGCGCAGCAGCTGCAAGGTTTCTTGTCTCGCGGGGAAAAATAAACCTGAGTGGCGAATATGCTTATAAAACAATGGACCCCTCGGCAGGCGGTATCGACAACAGTAATGGGAATGTGGGTCAAAACTACATTTACAAAAATGGACAGGGGGCTTTTATTACAGCTACCTATTCCCAAAAAGGTCTTGGGATATCCTTGATGGCAAAGAGTATCGACAATATGAATTTCCGCTCTAACCGCAAAGCCAAGTTAAATAACCTGAGCATAAATTATATTCCCGATATTACGAAAAACCAGACTTATGCTTTTGCTGCTATGTACCCTTATGGTACCCAAATAAATGGCGAAGCCGGTTTTCAGGCCGAGATAATATATAAAATCCCGAAGAAATCGATGCTTGGAGGAAAGTACGGAACAGGCATAACCCTAAGTTATTCGCGCATGTTCAGCCTCGAAAAAGAAGCTATTCACGATACTGTGCCACTCAACAGGAATAATGGCACTGTTGGATATAAGACTTCACTTATAAGTTTTGGCGATAAATTGTTTTATCAGGATATAAATTTAGAAATCAACAAAAAATTCAACAAAAAGGTAAAGGGGGTTTTTACAATCCAACAATTAACTTACGACAACGGCATCTTACATAGTGCAAGCATTAATTCGCCAATTACTTCGGAACTAACCGAAGGGGAACACGACGATCACTTAATAAAAGCCATTACGGTTATTGCTGATGTAAGCTATAAATTTACGTCGCGGAAATCATTACGTACCGAATTGCAGCATCTTTCTACAGAGCAACACATG
>JAYENH010000105.1:0-5102 GCA_034721995.1 Bacteroidota bacterium | reverse complement strand
CAATCTGCCATGTCGCATTCTATATCAATAAAAAAGCCCTTATTCCTGAAAAAAATATCAAAAGAAAATGGCCTTGAAATATATAGCTGCAACGGAACTTCGGTAGATTGTGTTAAGCTGGCCTTGAATGAACTAAGGAAGGGGAAAAAGCCTGATTTCCTTTTTTCAGGAATTAACCACGGCACAAATGCTTCGGTAAGCATAATTTATTCTGGCACAATGGCTGCCGCACTTGAAGGAAGTATACACGGAATAACCTCGATAGGTTTATCGGTTACCGACCATTCCGAAGATGCCGATTTTTCGATCGCTCAGGCCTGGGTGCCGAAAATTTTTGAAAACCTCATGCAAAACGGTGTTCACAATGGATTATGCCTGAACATAAATTTTCCGAAAATACAATTGTCGGAAGTTAAAGGTCTGAAAGTTTGCAGGCAGGCACGCTCCCGATGGGTAGAAGAATTCGATAAACGTACCGACCCGTTTAACCGCGACTATTACTGGCTGACGGGGAAATTCCATAACTACGAACCTGAAGCTACCGATACCGACGATTGGGCTTTGAGAAACAATTATGTTTCGGTTGTTCCGGTACAATTTGACTTTACCAACCATTCTGAAATTAATGATTTAAAAATATTTGAAGTATGAGATCGAAATTTGATGCACTATATATTGGCTTGATTGCCGGAGTAGTTGTTCCGTTTATTGGCTTATTTATTTTTTATAAATACAGTTTTAAAACACTGAATTTTCTTGAGTTTGCCGAACATGTAATGCGGATAAACCGTAATCCACAATTCAGTTTTAGCGTAATTGCTAACCTTGCAGTATTTTATATTTTTATAAACAAGAAGTTTTATTTTTCGGCAGGGGGGGTTATCATAGCAACATTCTTGTACGTTCTTGTAGGTTTTATTTTTAAATACTTTGTTTAAGCCGATGTTTTAATTTTTATCAATAAATTTTTTTCTGAATGAAATACTTTATCCTGGCTGGCGAAGTTTCGGGCGATTTACACGCATCAAATTTGATGAGATATATTAAAAAATTTGATGCCGATGCTGAATTTGCTTGTTGGGGCGGCGATTGCATGCAGCAACAAGGCGGAAAAATCCTTAAACATATAAGCGAGCTGGCATTTATGGGATTTATTGAGGTTGCATTGAACATTAGGAAAATATTCAGGAATTTTAAACTTTGCAGGCAGCACATAAAAGATTTTAATCCCGATACCATAATCCTTGTAGACTACCCCGGGTTTAACCTTAGAATTGCCCGTCGGGCAAAGGAAATGGGTTACAGGGTTATCTATTATATTTCGCCAACGGTTTGGGCATGGAAGGAATCGCGTGTTGAAATCATAAAAAAATATGTAGATAAACTTTTTGTTATTCTCCCTTTTGAAAAGGAATTTTACAAAAAACATGATTACGAGGTTGTATTTGAAGGACATCCACTAATGGATTCTATTTCTCAATGGAAAAATAAAAATCAGGATCAGCAAAAATTTATTGAGAAAAATAATTTCAGCAGTAAAAAAATAATAGCCCTTTTGCCAGGCAGCCGAAAACAGGAACTCGAAAAATTATTGCCCACAATGCTTCTTTTACCTCCACATTTTAAAGATTATCAGTTTGTTGTTGCCGGAACAAGTTCGTTAGACAAATCAGAATATCTTAAATTTAAGGGAATCGGGAATGTAAAAATTGTGTTCGACCAAACTTACGATCTTTTATCTCGATCACATGCTGCTGTGGTTACTTCGGGTACTGCTACTTTAGAAACAGCACTTTTACAAGTTCCCGAAGTCGTATGCTACAAATCAAGTTGGCTATCATTTTCAATTGCCCGCTTGTTGGTGAACATAAATTTTATTTCGCTTGTTAACCTGATTATGGATAAGGAAATTGTAAAAGAACTTGTTCAAACGGATTTTAATTTTGAGAACCTACGCTACGAATTAGACAAAATACTTCATGACAATGCCTATTGTGAAAATATGCTCGAAAACTTTCTACTTTTGCAAAATAAACTAAGAGGTGTCGGGGTTTCGGAACGAATAGCGAAAAAAATCGTAATTGATTGTAATTGATTGTAATTGGCAGCGTGGAGAATAATTTTAGAAAAATATTTCATTATAAAAATAAATGCAGAACAAAAGTAATTTCTGTCCGGGCAATTGCAATTGCTATTCTCATTTTTCAATTGTTATCAGCAAAAAGTATTAGTGCCCAAAATATTGACATTTCGTTGTTTTATGCCGAAAAACCCACATCGTTTATGATTACCTCATTAAGTGGGGAATACGAAATAAGAGCTGGCGGAGAAGCTATCGAAAGCATCATAAAAAATGAGATTATCCATATTTCAATTGTTGATAATAAAATTAATATTAAAGCAATTGGTACTGATTTTGGGAATTTCAAAAGCATCGAGATTATTGGCCTTTCGCGGGTTAACTCATTTCGTATAAAGGTAATAAAACCTATATCTGAAAGTAGAAGCTATGAAGGGAATCTAAGCCTTGTACCCGAAAACAGGCATATAAAAATAATCAACCATGTAAATCTCGAAAGCTATATTGCCGGAGTAGTTGAAACAGAAGGAGGACCAAAATCTCCTTTTGAATATTATAAATCGCAGGCATTGATTTGCCGCACTTATGCCCTTGAACATGTAAAACGCCATAGTAGCGAGGGATTTCAATTATGCGACGGGGTGCATTGCCAGGCTTACCACGGAATGAGCATGAACAATCCCGATGTGGAAATTGCTACCATGGAAACTGCCGGATTGGTAATTGTTGATGAAAAGGGAGAGCTTATTACGGCGGCCTATCATTCAAATTGTGGTGGCGAAACCGAAAATTCGGAGGATGTTTGGATTATTCCCCTACCCTACTTGAAATCAATACAGGAAGACTATTGCAAACAAAGCCCACATTCGAAATGGGAAAAATATATTGAGCTTAACAAGTGGAAAATATATCTTAAAAAGAATGGTTTTAAAAATATTGATTTATTAAAAACCAACAATTTTGCATACAAACAGCATGGCCGTCAACTCTATTATAAATTAAATGGCGATTCGATGCGCCTGAAACAAATCCGATCCGACTGGAAATTCAAATCAACATATTTTTGGATTATCCCTTTGGATGATGAACTGTATTTTAAAGGTATTGGCTATGGACATGGGGTTGGGCTTTGCCAGGAAGGTGCTATGGAAATGGCCCGCCGTGGGTTTTCCTACAAACAAATAATCCAACATTACTACAAAAATACCAGGATTGTGAAATATGAGTAGGCAGTCCTCAGTTGGCAGTCAAAATCAATATTGCTTGTATCGAATTTCAACTTTCCCTTTTTCAGTTTATCAAAAATCTCCTAACAACAAACAGGGTTGCCGGTTTCATCAATAAATACCCGCTTAATTGCATGAAAATGAAACATAATCATAAAAATTAAGTAGACATATATTCTAAACAATCAATACTATGAAAATAATATTTATAGGAAACTATCCACCACGGAAATGTGGCATTGCAACTTTTACCGAGAATATGGTAAATGCTATTTTTTTAGCTGGTTGTATCAGAAAAAGAAAAATTGATATTGAAGTAATTGCCATGAACGAAGAGGGAAAGGAATATGATTATCCCTCAATTGTTACAAAGATTATTCACGATCACAACAGAGAAGAATATCAAACAATTTCGCACTATATAAATAATTCGGGTGCCGATATTTGCATTGTACAACACGAATACGGAATTTTCGGTGGCACTGCCGGATTATTTTTACTTCCTCTTTTAAAAGAAATTCAAATTCCAATTGTAACTACATTTCATACTATATTACAAAAGCCGGGGTTTCATCAAAAAGAAGTATTGAAAAAAATTGCAGAATACTCCGAAAAGGTAATTGTTATGAGTTCGCTTGCTATCGACTTCATGCGCGAATCGTTCGATATCCCTCTTCATAAAATCGTTAGAATTGAACACGGAGTACCGGATTTTAAAGCCTGTAAATCGAAAGGAATTAAAAAACCCGAAACTTGGAAGAAGAAAAAAGTTATGATGACTTTTGGGCTTATCGGACGCAGTAAAGGTATCGATAGTGTTATTAGGGCCATGCCCGAAATCGTAAAACAAAACCCTGATATACATTATGTGATATTAGGAAAAACCCACCCTCATATAATACAACACGAAGGCGAAGAATACAGGGAATACCTTAAAAAATTATCTGTCGATCTAAAGGTTGAAAACAATATTGAATTTATTGATAAATATGTTGACGAAGACGAGCTTTGCAACTATTTATTATCGACCGATTTATATGTTACACCTTATCAGAATAAAGCTCAAATTACCAGTGGTACATTATCTTATGCAGTAGCATCGGGGGCAGCAGTTTTGTCTACTCCCTATTGGCACGCCGAGGAATTATTGGCCGACGGACGTGGTATATTTTTCGACTTCGGTAATTATCATCAACTTGCAAATGCTGCAAACAGCTTACTAAACAAACCCGAAAAGCTAAAGGCATTACAAATAAATGCTTTCTCTTATGGCCAGAGTATAAGTTGGAAAAGAATAGGAAACCAATACATTGATGTCTGCGAAAGTGCAATTTTACGAGATAAATTCGATGAAAAACAAATAGCTTTTAGCAATTTCAAACTGCCTGATTTCGATTTTTCACATATCGAACGTTTGTCAGATAGCACCGGAATAATTCAACATGGGAAATACTGCATTCCTGATTACAATACAGGATATTGCCTTGATGATGTTTCGAGGGCTTTGATGTTGAGCATAATGGCTTTTAAGCGTTTTGGCGACGAAAAATATTCAAAATATATTTGGAGGTATATTTCGTTTCTGATGTACATGCAAAACCCCGCAGGCGATTTCAAGAATTTCCTAAAATACAATCATGATACTATTGAAGAAAAAGGCTCGGATGATTCATTTGGCAGGACAATTTGGGTGTTGGGATATATTGTAAGATATGCACCTACCGATTCGGTATTTGATCTTACTGTAGATCTTTTTGCAAAATCGGCAGGAAAAATTTCTGAATTGGAATATGCTC
>JAYENH010000104.1:0-5111 GCA_034721995.1 Bacteroidota bacterium | reverse complement strand
TAGAAAACAATGCAGGCATATATCAGGATTTTCATGCTTTTTCGTTTCAGTTTTCGCCAAATAGCAACAGGCAAATGGTGTATAACGATATTTATTTGAAATATGGCCCCTTAGATACCGATAAACCCCGCACCAGATGGGAGCTAAGGCTCGACACAACATTTACGTTCAAACCAAAATTTGTATTGAACCACTACACAGGAAATCGCGAAATATTTATTCAGGACGATAACAACAAGATTTATCTGATAAATTATGCCGGGCGTATTCTTTGGCAAAAGCAGCTCGACCAGGCCATTATGGGCGATGTTCACCAAATTGACTACTACAAAAACAATAAGCTACAATTGCTTTTCAATACAAAAAATAAGCTACACCTGATTGACAGGCTTGGGAATTATGTCGAACGCTATCCGGTTAACCTTAGCTCGCCTGCCACCAACGGGATTGGGGTAATCGACTATAATAACAAGAAAGATTATCGTATTTTTATTGCCTGCCAAAATAAACGTGTTTACCTGTATTCGATAGAGGGCAATATTATTAAAGGTTGGAAATTCAAACATTCGGAACATGCTGTAAGCAATCAGGTTCAGCATTTTATATCGAAAAATAAGGATTATATTGTTTTCAACGACGAAAATAAGAGCTATATACTGAACCGGCGGGGAAAGGAAAGGGTGAAACCTGAAATTGATTTTGCGATTTCGAAAAACGGAAAATATATTTTTGAAGACAGAAAGTCCGGCAACGATGCCCGAATGATTATTACCGGCCCCGATGGCACTATTTATTTTGTTTATTTGGATGGTAAAGTCGAAAGCCTGAAAATACACGATTTCAGCAATAATCATTTTTTCGATTACCGGGATGTTGATGGCGATAAGCTAAAGGATTTTATTTTTGTTGATGGGAAAAAGCTTGAAGTTTATAACCTTATCCAAACTAAATTGATCGATCTTCAGTTCGATCAGGAAATAGAACATCGTCCCATATCCTATATTTTTCCAGGCAACAGTCGAAAACTTGGCATAGTTGCCCACAAGCGCAACGAAATATTCCTTATAAACAGTGATGGTTCGCTTTACCAGGGCTTTCCGCTTTTAGGCCACACATTATTCAGCATTGGTTCAATAACCGGCAACCAAAAATTCAACCTCTTTGTTGGCACTAACGACAATTTCTTGTATAACTATGAAATAGAGTAATTTAATTTGCTTCGCGTAATTGATAGTAATTGATTGTAATTTGATTCTCAAATTCTTCTTGTGTCAAAATCACCTTTTCTTTTAACGTATTTAGTTTCGTTTTCGGAAATTTTTGGTTTATGCGAAGGCAGTTAAATTATTGTTGTAGTTCAAATCATTTGCACATCTGAAATTTATTCTTGAAATTAGCTCCCTTATTATCAGGCATAAATTTTAGCCTGAAAAAACTCTATAAAATGAAATTGATAATACATAAATGCTTGCCGGGAATTGTTTTTCTCTTATTGATTATGTTGGCCTGCAACAAAAAATCAGATAATGATCCTGACAATAACAATCCCGATTTTCTATTCAAGGCAACTTTTACCGACGATTGGTTATCGCCACATTCGGGCGATGCAATAATATTTATTTCGGACAATGACGGGAATATTTTATCGGAACACACATGGGCAGGTAACGAGAGTTTCGAAATGGTCCCAATTGATGAAACTGCCGAATTCCCTGAAAACATTAATATTACTACTGTTTTCTATAAGCCAACAACAAACCGGTTTTATCTTACAACAAATCTTGGAATAGCTGTTGGTTCGGACTGGATTTTTCGTGGAACAAAAGCTCCCGACTTAACCAATATGAATACCGTACAATTTAATTTTCAGAATATCCCCGACCACAAAGCTTATGCAATATCTACAAAATCGGTATCAAGAATAAGCTCCGGTTCGATGGCACAACCTTTTAGCTTTAGTTTCCCTGAAAGCCCGAGTGATATTTACCTGAAATTAAATACTGTTGATTTCGGCGTACGTTATTCATGGTTCAATGGTGTGGTAGAAGGCGTACGTTACGATAATTTATCAGCAATGAAAGAAACAAGTTCGCATGTTGTAAACTTACCCGGTGAATCCTCCGGAATAACGATGAACTTATATGGCTTTCCAAATCCGGGCCGCCGTTACGATGGGGCTTTTCGCATTGATGTTTTGAACGATTATGAAAACATATACAAATCAATTACCTTAAACTATCCCGAAGGCGATTTTAGCGACTATCGTACAAATATTAGTTATTACGACGATTATACAGGGTCAACATATTGGGTAGAAAATACCTTTGGTTCATTCCCGGGAAACTTCATTAAAATAAATGCCGATTTCGATATTGAAAATACTTCGATAAACAATTTTGAAATTTCGGCCACTGGTGGATATATCGAAACAAAAACAATATGGGTTGATGAAAAAACAAATAACTGGGTAGTTTACGGGCCAAAAGAAACAAGCAGATATAAACTTCCAATATTGTCGAATTATATTTCGCAATTGTTCGATTTAAACCGTTTTGATTTTAAACTTCTAAATGTTGAAATAATTGATTATCCAGAATTAGAAACTTAC
The DNA here is from genome assembly GCA_034721995.1 of Bacteroidota bacterium. Lineage (GTDB taxonomy): Bacteria > Bacteroidota > Bacteroidia > Bacteroidales > M50B96 > JAIOYV01. The sequence continues at coordinate 2,503 of JAYENH010000104.1, read as the reverse complement.
AATGATATAATGCAAATCTTGTTTAATTCTACCGATAACTTTTTCGATGTAGTAAACAAATCCCGCTCAAGGGTGAAAATCCCTTCCGATTCGTAATCATAAATTAATCAATTTTGAGAAATTGTTTTTAGTATTGAATCTGTGAATCTGGTGCTTTTTCCTAAATATGATAAAAGCCACAGATTTCACGAGTTTTTATTTTTTATTTTGAAATTTATTTTTTATATTTGTTGAAATTTTCTATCAGAAATATTTTTTATTAATTACTAAAATCCATATCTTATGAAAACTTTTGCCCCAATAAACCGCTTTGGAATGGCCGTTTTGCTGTTCCTGTTTGTGTACTCTTGTTTTGCACAACAAAAATCAATTTCAAATAATGGCCGAACAAACGACATAGCTTTGGATTCGACCTATATTAGTTTTCAGGCATGGTACACAACCGGATATTCCGACGATGGCTTTTACTCGAACCGTCCGGTAAACCAGATTATGCCTGTTTCTTTTTGTGGAAGGGTCAGTAATATTGGAAATGCTACACAAAACAATGTAAGTTTTAATGTGAAAATTCATGATAACACAGGATGGCTTTTGTATAGTGATTCAGATACAATTACATCGCTACAGGTAAATTCGTGGTACAATTTTTACCCGAGCAACAGCTTTACACCGGCCGGCCAGGATAAGCATATTGTTTCGATGTTTTGCGACCAAAACGAAGCAGATGCCAATCCTGCAAATAATGAGGCAGATACCGTAAGTTTTAATATTACGCAAACCAAACTCATTGCACGCCACCGTTTTTACAACGATAATTTTTCGCCTGCCGAATATACCGGAGGTACTGACGGTGATTTCGCAGGCCTGAATTTTTATATTCCAAACCATGATACTATTTATTCTATGTCGGTTTTTATTGATTCAATTACCGATGCCGGTACTATTATTACAGGCTCACTTCTGAATTATTCTGGGGGAACTCCAATGATACAGATAGAAACAGCGGAGCATTATATCCAACAAAGTGATATAGGCAATTGGGTTACAATGAATTTTATTACTATTAACCCGGGTGAAGATTTACTGGAAGGAGGACAAAAATATACGGTAGCAGTTTGGTTTTATTTTGGCACAAGCAATCTGTACATTGGTACCGATACCTTAGGCCCACACAATTATCCTGTCGAAGCTGTTTATTTTGCCGGAGGAGACACTATTCCTTTAGAAGAAATTCCGATGATAAAGGCGAACATGGTTTCCAATAACCCATCTCAAATCAACCAAAATCAGAATTCAAATTTTAACATCTTCAAGATATTCCCAAATCCGGTAAACAATAAATTATTCATCAAAAGCAATCTTTCATCAGCAAAAATATCCGAAGTAAAAATATTCTCCATTCTCGGTAAAGAGGAAAATATTGATGTTTCCAATGGTGAAAACAATATTTCGATCGACACAGATATGTTACCTGCCGGGATTTACATTTTAAAATTTACTGTTGATGGTCGCGAATACGTCAGAAAAATTGTACGGAAGTAGTTTGACTGTGATAATCCTACATCGAATTTTAGAATAGTAATAAGCTGTGAATCTGTGGTTTTTATTAGTTTTTAAAAAAAAGTTACAGTTTTACAGATTTTTTCAATACACATCCAATTGCCACGCCCAAAAAAAAAATTAGTTCGGGCAACGTTTTTAAGGGCTGTTTTGTCTGAGCATATAAAATTTTAACATCTTGTTGATAAGTGATTAAAGGAACTGTTATATCAGCCATTAAAGAAAATTGTAATTTCCTCATGAAGGAATATTTTCATATAATTGTAGGCTTTTTTTAAGACATTAAATTAATATTGAAATATGAACATTAAAACAACAGCCCTAATTAGTCTTTTAGCTTTGTTTGCCCTGACAGGCACGAAGTTGAACGCCCAACAAAACAAATCGAATGTGTCGGTTTTTATCGAAAATCAGAAAGATTTTATTGAAGAATCCGGCGATCTAAGTATTTTTCATTTCCACATGTTGTACGACGATCGCTACATTTCTGCCAAAGAAGTACAGGCAATGGCAAATTCAATTCCCGAAATAATAAAGTTTGGTATTAAAAACCAACCTAATACGAAAGATGGGAAATATGCCTGCTACATTAAAACATCAATAAAAAACCAAAATGATGTTTTTAGTATTTTCCTGAAGAAATTCAACTGCACCAAACTCTCCCTCGAAGGGGAAGAAGTTTCAGTAAAAAGCTTTAACGAAAAAATAAATAACTTAAAATAAACTGTCATGAAAACTATTGTAAAAAGTTTAATTGTATTTTTTGTTGCCACACTTTTATTGGCAGCAACAGCAGATTTTGTTTATGCCCAGCCTGGCCCGATTTCTGCTCCGGCAGGTACATCAATGATCCCTTCCGATTATGTTGATGCAACTATTCCGGACGATCCGGTTTTTATATTCTGTTCGCCCGATGCAAATGGCGATTCACTTCTTGGTACTC
>JAYENH010000103.1:0-5113 GCA_034721995.1 Bacteroidota bacterium | reverse complement strand
CAAAATAATGAGATGATAATATTCGTAATCAGTAGCTTAATGATTTCTGTCAAATAATTGAATAAGCAATCTGAGAATCTGTGGCTTTATAAAATTAATTTTTCTTTTTTTCATGCGTTTGCCCTGCCAATTTAACCCAACTGTCAAATATTGCTTTAATTTGACAAAAGAGTTTTTAAGTGTCAAAATATAACTGGAATTTTTGTAAATGTCAAAATATGAGTAATTTTGACAAAAAGAAAATTAAATGTCAAAACAGATAAAATACGACAGAAATATTCCCTACAATAGTTTGCCATTATTGCCTCCTGTGGATGAAAAAGTTATTACCATCGACATTTTAATAGCATTGAACAAGGCAAACAAGGCACTTGCCGAATTGAAAGGTTTAGCAAAGAAATTGCCAAATCAATCAATGCTCGTAAATACCATTGCATTACGAGAAGCAAAAGCAAGTACCGAAATAGAAAATATTTTCACAACCGATGATGAGCTTTATAAATCGTTGACCGTAAACCCCGAAGACCGAAAGGGAAATGCAAAGGAAGTACTTTTCTACCGTCAGGCACTTTGGGCCGGGTTCAAGGACATAAAATTATTGGGGAATTTAGAAAAAGAGACCATTGTAAAAATTTATCAGCAAATAAAACAGGTAAAAGACGGGATAAGACCGGGTCAAACAGAAACTGTAATAAAAAAACGAGGGAATGGGCTTCTTGGAGATGCAGTAGTTTATACCCCTCCACGAGGAATTGAAATCATTGATCAGAAATTAGACAATTTACTTAATTATATCAACGACGAGCAAACTTACGATTACGACCCGCTGATAAAACTTGCAATTTCGCATTACCAATTTGAGGCTATTCACCCATTTCGTGACGGTAACGGAAGAACAGGAAGAATATTGAGCATATTACTTTTAATACAAAAGCAACTTTTGGATGTACCAATACTTTATCTCAGTGCATATATCATAAATGAAAAGGATGATTATTATGCGCTTTTAAATTCTGTTACAACACGGCAGAACTGGAATGGTTGGATTAAATACATTCTAAAGGCAATAGAAGAAACTTCGATCTACACAATTAACAAGATAAACGAAATTGACACTTTGTTTAACATAACATTGAAATTAATTACCAATAAATTACCGCATATACGAAAAGAAACAATTGAGAAGATATTTGAGCAACCTTATATAAGTCCTCGGAAAATTATGGGGCATAATATAAAAAGCTTAAATACCGCGAAAAAATACTTAGACCAGATGGAAGAGTTAAAAATAATGAGTTCGACCAAAATCGGGAAAGAAGTTGTTTATCTGAATTTGGACTTGTACAATCTGCTTTCGGAATTATGATAAAATAAAAAAAATGATAAACAGGAACGAAGCCCTCGAATTGCTAAAACAATACGTGAAAAAAGAAAACATGCTTAAGCACAGCCTTGCATCGGAAGCTGTGATGAAAGCCCTGGCCCGCAGACTTGGCGAAGATGAAGAAAGATGGGGATTGGCCGGTTTGCTGCACGATATTGATGTGGAGCTTACAAATGCCGACCCTAAAATTCATGGATTGAAAGCCGGAAAACTTCTCGAAGGAAAAGTCGATGAAGAAATTATCGATGCCATTACCCACCACAACGAAGAGGCAACTGGAATTGAGCGAACTACAAAATTTCAATATGCGCTGGCGGCAGGCGAAACAATAACCGGCCTGGTTACGGCAACTACACTTGTTTATCCTGATAAGAAAATTAAATCGATAAAAACAAAATCGGTTACCAAACGAATGAAACAGTCAAATTTTGCTGCATCGGTAAGCCGTGAAATAATTATGGAATGTGAAAAAATTGGTATCCCTATAAACGAATTTGCCGAAATCGCTGTTTCGGCCATGCGCGAAATTAGCGATGAACTGGGGTTGTAATTTATCAGGAAATTTTCTAATAAAATATGAATACTGACAGTAAACAAATGGCTATTACGCAAAGAACCACAAAGAAGACGCAAAGTTTCGCGAAGAAAACATTAATGAATATAAAAAAAAGTTTAAAAGAAGTTGAGCTGCACAAAAAAGGAAAAATTGAGCTAAAAACCTTAGACCAATTGTTAGATGAATTATAGTATCATCGCTACAAAAACCTCCGCCGACTGAATTCAGAAAGGATAATCCCTGTAGCATTTGCAACATTTAACGATTCCGAAGTTTTGTTTTCAGAAAAAGATGGGATACTTATTTTATGTGTTATGAATTGCTGAATATCTTTTGAAATACCTTTGCCCTCGTTGCCCATTACAATTAATGCCGCTTCCGGTAATTTTTCCTGATAAATGGAAGTGCCATCCATAAAAGTACCATACACCGGAATTTTGAATTGTTCTAAAACTTCTCCAAAAAATTTCCCCAAATCTGAATAATGAAGTTTTACCCGAAGTATTGCACCCATTGTAGCTTGCACAACTTTAGGGTTGAAGACATCCACTGTTCCTCTTGAGCAAACTATATTTTCGATGCCAAACCAATCGGCCAAACGAATAATTGTTCCGAGGTTGCCGGGATCTTGAATATCATCTAAAACCAAAGAAAGCTGCCCCGAAAGTCTGGAAATATCCAAATCAAAAGCAGGCTTTTCAACCACAGCAAGGACTTCAGTTGGAGTAGTAAGGCTGCTGATTTTTTTCATCTCCTTTTCATTGGCTTCTATTATTTCGATATTAGGAGACAATTTTTTTGTCTCGATCCACTGATGTAAAGCAACGACAGAATGAATTTTGAAATCAGATTCAACTATTTCAGAAACAAGCTTGTTTCCTTCAGCAACAAAAAGGGAATGTTCGTCGCGCATTTTTTTTCTTTGCAGCGAGCTAATAAGTTTTATTTTGTTTTTGCTGAGCATCATCAATTTCATTTAGAAACAAAGAAAAGGAATAAATCAATTATTGTGAAGTAAATTGACAGGATAAATAGTAAATTTGTCAACAACAAACAGATATAATATCATGGTAAATAAAATTGAGGTTTCTGATTTCAAATCGCTCCATAAATTTGAATTTGAGCCGGGACGGTTTAATGTGCTGATTGGGGCCAACGCATCGGGAAAAACCAATATACTCGAAGCCATTGCAATGGGTGCTGCTGCAGGGGCCAATAAACTGGATTATGAATTTCTTGGAAACCGGTTAAGGGTAACTTCACCTGAATTTATGAAATCGGCATTTGAGAAACCAGACAAAAAAAAAAGGATATTTATCAATTTTGAAGCTGATAAAAAATCTTATACGTTTTCTCTTGATAGCAATGGAGACGATACCAGAAATTGGATTGACAAATACAGATTGACAAAAACCAAAGAAATTGACTCAAATTTAGATAGGTTTTTTTCCGGAGATAAAAGTTTCATAGACGAATCTCTTAATGCGACAGATAAAGATTCCTATTATCTTTTAATGAAGCTTATCAAAAACAATTACGATGACGCAAATAATAGTTTTCAATCATTTAGAAACTCTTTATTTGATAAAATTAAAGAAGAAGCTTTCTCTACTTCTGAAATCTCAAACTTCCTTATCTATTCTCCAGAATATTCATTTTTAAAGAAATTTGAAGAACCTGCACAAATCACACCTCTGGGTTTAAAAGGCGAAGGTCTTTTTTATATCTTAAAAAGAATTTTTTCTGATAAGGATAACCAGGCTCAAATTGAAACTATCAAAGAGCATTTGTTTCTTCTCGACTGGTTTGATGATTTTAAAATCGCCGACAATTTAATGTCGATGGAATATAAAATTGCAGTGCGCGACAAGTATCTCAATGCTGACATAAACACATTCGATCAACGAAGTGCCAACGAGGGCTTCCTTTTTCTTTTGTTTTACCTTGTGCTTTTTACCAGCAAAAACACTCCTGCCTTTTTTGCTATCGACAATATCGAAACCGGGTTTAACCCAAAATTGTGCCCTGAAATCACAAAGGTTTTGGCACAACTTTCAAAAAAGTTCAACAAACAGGTTATTGTAACTACACATAATCCGGCGATTTTAGACGGCCTCAATTTGATTGACGACGAGCAACGATTATTTGTGGTTAACCGAAATAAACTAGGACATACACATGCCGGGCGAGTTACCCACAAACCAAACTCTGGAATGAAACTGTCTGAAATTTGGTCAAGAGGATATATTGGTGGGATGCCCAATAATTTTTGAAATGATAAAAATTGGATTAATAACAGAAGGGATAACCGACCAATTCATCCTTAAGCCAATCATTAATAACTTTTGGAAGAAAATTGAATTTGATTTCCGAGAAATCCAACCACGAATAGACGAAACAGATAAGCAGGAAGGATATGGGAGTTGGGTAAATGTTTTAAAGACTTGCCGGGAAGAAGATTTCAACACCCTTTTCAAGTTCAACGATTTTGTTGTTATCCAGATTGATTCCGATGTTTCGCAGGAAAAAGGATTTGATGTGGCACACTTTCAGAATGGTAAACAGTTGTCAGAAGAAGAACTATGCCTTACGATAATTGACAAATTGAAATCATTAATTCCATCCAACTTATTCGAAAAGCATCAGGAAAAATTCCTTTTTGCAATAGGATTACATTCCTCGGAGTGTTGGTTATTAACAATAGTTGAAAAAGGCTCGAAGAAAACAAAAACACAAAATTGCCTGAACCATTTAAACAAGGAGTTGTCCAGGTCAAATTTCGGGACGATCAATCCAAAGAATAAAAACAATGCACAAAGTAGGAAGACTTATCAAACTTTAGCAAAAAAATTCAAGAACAAAATAATCATACAGGATGCTTCCGGGAATAATTCCGGATTAAAGAATTTTGTTTTACAATTGAGTGATCTATCAATAATTGAACAGTAGAAATTTCGGCATTTTTCATTTCCCGGTTTACACTTATTTTAGAAATGTCAATTTTCCTCCTCTGTGAAACTCTCCCGCGAAAAGCGGGACAAGCTGTATAAAACTCTGTGCAACTCTGTGCAACTCTGTGGTTAATAGTTATGTGAAGTTTAACCACAGAGTTGCACAGAGAAATAATACAGAGTTACACTGAGAAAAAAGTGTCAACTCCTTTTGTGGCTATA
>JAYENH010000102.1:0-5155 GCA_034721995.1 Bacteroidota bacterium | reverse complement strand
GATTTTAACCTCTTTTACTCCGAGCAAGATATCGCAACTGCTCATGTCTTCGCGTAATTTCAAACCTAAGCTGCTGTATTCTTTGTCTTTATAACTTCTTATCTCGCTTGGCTGGATAAATAGTTCGACATTGGGAAATAGTTTTTCAATTTCAACTGCTTGTTTTGGTGCTAATACAACGCGCCTGTCGGGTGGGTTTTTGGTTTCTCGTAATACTCCTACTTTTAAGTTTTTCATGTTTTTAGTTTTTACTCCCGCAGATTACGCAGATTTACGCTGATGTTTTTTTTTGTGTTTCATCCGACAGGTAAATAAGCAATCTTTAGTTTTTATTATTCAATCAATATTGTTTGTTTTTTCCGGCACTAAATTTTTTTTAATTATTCAATCGTAAATCGTAAATCGTAAATCATAAATCATAAATCATAAATCATAAATCGTAAATCGTAAATCATAAATCACTTACCCCTGAATAATTTCTCCGGTTGTTGGATCGAGTTCGGAGCCAAACATGCTGTGGGGAATCGAAAATATTAACAATACTACTATTGTAGCAACCAGGGCAAGCCAGGGCCTGTCCTTTTTAAGATTACCTAAAACTGCAATGCTCCAGGTTACAAAGGCAATCAGCATTTTGTTATCGGTCAGGTCCCATCCGAATGGGACACCTGTCCAGAAATCGCCAAAGGCATATTTCTGAACTATAGGGCCAAAAATCATTCCCCCAAACAATAGTAATACAAAAGTAATAATCAGGTATAGCTTCAACTTCGGATGCTTAAATAGCACAAAAATACCGGTTAGGTTGGCAACTAACATTGCAAAAAAGATAAATATAATATGAGGTATCAAGGCCCAATTCGGAACAGCATCTTTAAAACGGATAATGATGGGGCGGTTTTGGCAAACAATAATTTCGTCGCCGCTTGAGAAGAATTTTACATAATATTCGTACTTTCCTGCCGGAGGCAAATCAGGAAGGACTGCCGACAATTCATCACCACGGCGTGTAAACCGCAATTCTGTCCAGTTATCCGATGTTGGGTATTGTCGATAAAACAGTCCGGCAGAAACGCTTTTGTCTGAGATTTCGAATTCTATTTTTGCTTCCTTATCACGACTTGATGAGGTAAGCAACTTTATTTGATAATCAATATTATTGATAGAAACTCTTTCCTTTTTTGGATAAGTAGGGCCTGTTGTTTTCTGATAAAAGGCCGCAGCTAATGTAATGACAACTGCAAGCACCCATGCAATTGTGCTTTTTGTTCTGTTCATATAATTATGTTTTTTTGAGTGCATAAAAATATACTATTATATCGAAACCCCTATATTTTGTGATTGATTTTTACGAGGCGTAAAAAATGCTAATAGCCACAGTTTATTTAATATTGTCAAATATATTGAAGTGATATTTTGAAATTGTACCAGTAAAAATTCCCTCTAAGTCAGGAGTTTTCGTGCAGGCACTAAATATTTTTACAATCGTCGGATCCTATTGAATTTATACCATACTTTTGCAAAAAAACAGTTTATGGGCACTTTTAACGATTTAAAGCTTTCAAATCAATTGTATAATGCAATTGATGATTTGGGATTCGATAAGCCAACCCCTATTCAAATAGAATCTTATTCTGTGGTACTTTCAGGAAAAGATGTGGTTGGGATAGCACAAACAGGAACAGGGAAAACCTTTGCATATTTGCTGCCGATTTTAACAGATTTCAAATTCTCGAAGCTGGATAGCCCGAGAATATTGATATTGGTACCCACACGCGAATTGGTTATCCAGGTGGTAGAGCAAACCCAAAGCCTTGCTAAATATATCAATGTGCGGGTGTTGGGTGTGTATGGAGGAACAAATATTAATACACAAAAATATGCTGTAGCCGAGGGTGTCGATATTCTTGTGGCAACTCCGGGGCGATTATATGATTTGACCATTAGTGGGGTATTACAACTAAAAACAATTAAGAAATTAGTGATCGACGAAGTAGATGTTATGCTTGACCTGGGCTTTCGTTTTCAGCTTACAAATATCTTTGATCTTCTACCAAAACGCAGACAAAATATAATGTTTTCAGCTACTATGACCGAGGATGTGGATGTACTGATTGATAATTTTTTTACTGTATCGGTTAAAATTTCGGTTGCCGTAAGTGGCACACCTTTACATAATATATCTCAACAATGTTATCATGTGCCTAACTTTTACACGAAAGTTAATTTGTTGTCGTATCTATTAAGCAACAAAGATGTTTATCAAAAAGTATTGGTATTTGTATCGAGCAAGAAATTTGCAGATAGATTATTCATAGCATTAGAAGAAAGCTATGGGCAGGAAACTTGTGTAATACACTCTAATAAATCGCAAAACTATCGGTTTCGAGCGATCCGGGAATTTGATGAAGGAGTTAACAGGATATTGGTAACTACCGATGTGATGGCACGCGGAATTGATTTAGATAAAATTTCTCATGTTATTAATTTCGATACCCCTGCTTATCCCGAAAATTATATGCACAGGATTGGCCGTACCGGACGGGCCGAGGAGAAGGGCCGGTCACTACTGTTTTATACGCTAAAAGAAGAAGAAGCGAAAATAGCAATTGAGGTTTTGATGGATTACGAAATCCCTGAACTTGCTTTACCCGAAGGGGTTGAAATTTCGAAAGAATTGACCCCCGAAGAACGTCCCCGAATTATTGAGATCAGTAACAAACATCGCCATAAACAAGATGATACACGAGACCCTGCTTTTCACGAAAAGAAAGAAAAAAACAAAAAGACCAATCAGGGCGGTTCTTACCTACGCAAAATGAAGACCTACAAAAAGCCCCAGAAAAGAGGTGATAAAATTGCTAATCTGCGATCGAAGAATAAGAAATAGGGTAAATTCGCTCAAAGGACAAGACCCTGTAGCCCGGCAATCTAACCTTATTGTAGAAACTACAACCAACTATTCCGAAGATGATTTACGGGCTATGCTCATCGCGGAAGCAAAAAAAGAACAAATACTTACAACCGAAAAGCTACCGGTTGTAAGCAATCCGGTGAAATAATAATACAACACCGGTTATAAGAAATACTATCGCTTTTGAAACAGTAGTTAAGGTTTTCTTATAATCTTTTCGCATAGAGCGGTAGATTTTTATGAGCCACTGTTTTTTTCCAACAAAACCACATTTTCAACATGGTGGGTTTGTGGAAACATATCGACGGGCTGTACTTTTTTGATTTTATATTGAGAACCTAACAAAGCCAAATCGCGGGCCTGGGTAGCAGGATTGCAACTTACATAGACTATCCGCCCGGGGTTTGCCGATAAAATTGCACTTACCACATTTTTATGGATGCCGGCACGTGGCGGATCTAAGATAATAATATCGGGATTTCCGTTTTCAGCAAAAAAATCAATGGTTAAAATATCTTTCATGTCGCCGGCAAAGAAACTGGTATTGCCAATACCATTTATCTCTGAATTTATTTTTGCATCTTCGATAGCTTCAGCAATAAACTCAATGCCTACTACACTTTTAGCTTTCGATGCAATGAAATTTGCAATAGTGCCTGTGCCGGTATAAAGATCGTAAACCACCTCATTTCCTGTAAGACCTGCAAATTCTCTTGTAATTTTATACAATTCGTAAGCCTGTTCTGAATTGGTTTGATAAAAAGATTTTGGGCCAATTTTAAACCTAAGCCCTTCCATTTCTTCAAAAATATGGTCTTCGCCAGAAAAAAGATGTACCTCCTGATCGCTTAGTGAATCATTTACTTTGCCGTTTATGATATACATTATCGAAGTAATTTTGGGGAATTCTTTTTTAATATGCGATAAAAGATTTTCCTGTTTTTCCTTATCATAATTGCGGAAAGCAACAATTACCATTGTTTCGCCAATCGATGTTGTTCTGATTATGAGATTTCGGAGGTATCCGGTTTTTTCGCGTTGGTCGTAAAAGCTATAATCGTTTTCCCGTGCAAAATCCCTTACCGAAAGTCTTATCGAATTTGATGGTTCGGGTTGCAGAAAACACTCGTCAATATCTAAAATCCTGTCATACATTCCGGGAATATGAAAGCCTAAGGCCCTGTTCTCCCTGTATTCGGGGCCAGGATCGTTGGCCATATCGGTATTTGTAAACCATCGTTTAGACGAAAATGTATATTCAAGTTTGTTTCTGTAAAAGCGGGTTTTTTCCGATTTTATAATTGTACTTATTTCCGGTATGTCAAGTTTTCCAATGCGGATAAGTTGATCCTCAACTTGCTTTTGTTTATAAGAAAGCTGGTCGGTGTAGGGGAGCATTTGCCATTTGCAGCCTCCACAAACTCCAAAATGAGAACAAAAAGCTTCAACTCTTTTATCAGAATATGTATGAAATTTTACAGGATACCCTTCCTTGAAATTCCTTTTTCTTTTATTGATTTGCACATCCACTACATCGCCCGGAATAGCGTGCGTAACAAAAATCACCATATCGTCTTTTTTTGCAATAGCTTTTCCTTCTGCAGCAATATCAATTATTTCAAGTTTCTCGTAACGAGGATATTTGTTTCTTTTTTTTCCCACTTTCAGTATTTTGTTTTTTAAGGCTGCAAAGGTAATATGTTTATAGTTTTATTTTCACAGAGAAATAGCCGGGGGCGTATGACAAATTTCAACAAAATATTTATCATCGAATTACACTCCCGATAGTTATCAGTATAACCGAATTATTACCTGGCTTTGGCAGATTAAATTCATATAACTCAGTCAATTCGATTACAAAAATATTATTTAGTAATAGTAATGGGATATTTGTTGTACACCCAATAGCCACACTTTTACCTGTGATATTAATATTGTAGCTTCGCCCCTTTTGGAATTTGTACATAAACCCGAAAGGCAAATAGCGAAAAGCAAAATACAGAATAGCGTAAAAAAATGATTAAACTTAACAATATATCGCATTCCTACGGAAGCAAAACCGTACTTCAGGATTTGACTTTAGGTTTCGAGGCCAAACAATTAACTTGTTTGCTTGGCAGTTCAGGTTGTGGAAAGACTACGATATTGCGCCTTATTGCCGGTTTGGAAATAACACAGGCAGGAGAGATTTTTATTGACAATAAATCTGCTACTGCAAACGAGCAAATCATAATCTCGCCA
>JAYENH010000101.1:0-5190 GCA_034721995.1 Bacteroidota bacterium | reverse complement strand
ATCGGTTGTAATTGGCAACTGTACATAAGCCTCGCCTGCAAAAACTATCAGCCCTATTTTATCGTTGTGAAGTTTATCTAATAATTTGGAAATCGCCCTTTTGGAACGTTCCAACCTGTTTGGTTGAATATCTTCGGCCAACATGCTGTTCGACACATCGAGCGCAATAACCAGCTCGACTCCTTTGTGTTTTATTTCCTTGAGTTTCGAGCCTTTTTGTGGCCCGGCCAACCCGACAATAAGAAAACCTAATGCCAGCATAACGACTGCAAATTTCCAGATAGGCCGTAAAAATGAAACGTCCTCCATCAAAACGGTAATGATTTTGCGATCGCCATAATTTTTCAGTGCCCGCTTTTTCATCTGTCGACTAATCATGAAAATAAGTAGTAACACCGGAATTATAATCAGGGCGTATAAATATTCTCTATTTGCAAATTGAAACATATTTTTATTATATTTCTTCACATAGGGCTGCGCCCCATGCTAATGATTACGCCCCTTTGGGGCTTATTTTCAAACATAACATAATCTATCATCTCCCGATAGCTATCGGGACGTAAATCGTAAATCGTAAATCATCAATAATAAATTAAGGAATATTCCTCAAAACTGTTTGTCTGAGCAGCACTTCAAAAATCAGTAGAAGTGCAGCTGCAATGGCATAAGGGAAAAACTCTTCCTGCTTTTTACTGTATTCTTTTACTTCGATTTTCGATTTCTCTAATTTATCAATTTCTTTATATATCTTCTCTAATTTTGTATTGCTTGTTGCCCTGAAATATTTGCCATCAGTCATTCTGGCTATATCCTGTAAAGTTTCTTCGTCGATTTCTACTTCCATTTGCCGGTACACTTTACGGCCAAAAAAATCGGTTGTCGGATAAGGGGCCATCCCCATCGAGCCAACCCCAACAGTGTAAACACGCACCCCAAAAGTACTGGCTATTTCGGCAGCCGTCATTGGCGAAATATCCCCGGCTGTGTTCACGCCATCGGTGAGCAGGATTATTACGCGGCTCTTGGCAGTGCTTTCTTTAAGGCGGGTAACAGCAGTTGCCAGGCCACGCCCTATAGCAGTTCCGTCCTCGATCATGCCGTTTTTTATATCCTTGAAAAGATTGATTAAAACAGCATGATCGGTTGTAAGGGGGCATTGTGTGAAACTTTCGCCGGCATAAACCACAAGGCCGATTTTATCGTTTGGCCTGCCACTGATGAATTTTATCGCCACATCCTTTGATGCTTCGAGGCGATTAGGCTTGAAATCCTCGGCAAGCATACTGCCCGAAATATCGAGTGCTAAAATAATATCAATGCCTTCGGTTGTTACATTCTCCCAGTTGTTAGTCGATTGAGGGCGGGCAAGCACAAAAATCAACAATGAAACAAGCATCACCCTAAATAAAAAAATCGAATGTCGGAAATACACGCGCCAACCGGTTTTAGCTCCTTTAAATGCCGATAGGCTTGATGTCTGGATGCTGGCACTTGCTTTTTTCTGTTTTAGTACATACCACACAATCATGGCTGCAACTAAAATAAACAGGTAGAAAAATTCTGTATTTGCAAATGTTATATTGTTCATTTCTTATTTTTTGATTAGTTCTGAGTTCCGAGTTTCCGGTTCAGTTCCTGTTCAGAGTTCACAATTATCAATTTTCAATTTGTCTGTTATGAATATCGTTTTCCTTTTGATTTATACCGTCCACTGCCGACTGTGAACTGCCGACAGGGGACTGCTGACTGCTGACAGGAGACTGCCGACTGGTCAAATCGACCTTCTGCTTGGTTTTCAAGACGAAATCATAAGCATGTTTCAGGCTTAATTCATTTTCGTCGGGCAAAGGGTGCAGCTTTGCAAATTTTACATAATCAGCCAGTGTAAGCATCTGTTTTAAAAGCTCAAATTTTTCTGATCCTAACAGGTCATTCCTTTCGAATTGCTGAAAAATTTCGTCGCTGGTTTGCTCCATCGCCATAATATCGAAACGATATTCAATATAAATCCTGACTATTTCTGTAAGCTCACTGTGATATTCCTTGAATTTGCCCTGCTGCCACAACTTCCTGTTTACAAGTTTATCCAAATCGCGTAAAGCAATAACATGAGGCGGCTCCTTTGGGATTTTCCTTTTGACCTGCTGAATTTCTTTTCTGCCAAAATATTTGAAAAGCCATAAGATCAGAATAATAATTGCAACAAGGCCAAGGCCGCCACCCGCATAAGGCAGGGTTTCGACAAATGTCAATGGTGCTTCGATGGGGGGCTTAATATCGGCTATACCGGTTACCGAATCAATAGTAAAAGTATAAACGCCAAGGGCTAAAGGACGGCTTTCGATTGTGTCGACAATACCTTTTCCACGAAAAGGAAAGGGAATAGCCCTGATAACATGAAATCCGCTATCGAAAGATGTAATCGTAAATTCCTGTTCCAGCCTTATCATTTTGTCGGTAAGGAAAGTGGTGTCGACATTGCCGCGTTCTATTATCTCCACTTCTTTCGCAATGGTATCGGCAAACATAGGGAAATCGACCAAAAAATTCCTGTCCTGTTCAACCGACAAACGGAATTTTATCTGATCCCCAATCATTATTATATTGGTATCGAGTTTTGCATTTACCGTAATGCCCTGGGAACGGCCAATTTGTCCGGCAAAAACAAGGCCAATCAAGAGCAAAACTATTTTGAGACGGAAGATGGAAGTCTGAAGTCCGAAGTCTGAAGTCCGAAGTCTGAAGTCCGAAGTCTGAAGACCTGTATAAAGTTGGTTAATAATACTTAATCTCATTTGGCAAATAGTATATTGATATAGTTCTTGTTAACGCTTTTTAAACAATTTCATCAAAGGCCTCACGTAATCTTCGTCGGTACGTATGGCCACAGAATCGACCCCGGCTTTCGAGAAAATTTCTTTTTGCCTGATGCTGGTATCGTTCCACCATTTCTCATAATTCCGGCGCACCTTTTTGCTCGATGTATCAACCCAGATCAAATCGCCGGTTTCGGCATCTTTCATTTTTACCAATCCAATAGGCGGCAGTTTAGTTTCCCGTTCGTCATAAATTTTCAGGGCTATCAGGTCGTGCTTTTTGTTGGCAATTTTTATGGCATCTTCGTAGCCTGTGTCGATAAAATCAGAAATAAGAAAAGCTGTACATTTCTTCTTTATCACATTAGTAAAATAGCCCAGTGCCTCGGCAATATTTGTTTCCTTATGCTCGGGCTTAAACTCTATCAATTCCCTTATGATGCGCAAAATGTGGGTTCGTCCTTTTTGTGGCGGGATGAATTTCTCAATGGTATTGCTGAAAAATATCACCCCGATTTTATCGTTGTTCAGGATGGCCGAAAAAGATAGCACGGCAGAAATTTCAGTAATCAAATCCTCTTTTAATTGTTCGCTTGTACCAAAAATCTTTGAGGCACTCACATCAATAATCAACATTACGGTAAGCTCGCGTTCTTCCTCGTAAATTTTCACATAAGGATGGTTGAAGCGCGCAGTAACGTTCCAGTCGATATCGCGGATTGCATCACCATACAGATATTCGCGCACCTCGCTAAAAGTCATTCCCTTGCCCTTGAATGCCGAGTGATATTCGCCCGCAAACAAGTGCTTCGACAAACGCCTTGTTTTAATTTCTATTTTCCTTACTTTCTTTAATAATTCGCCGGCTTCCATTCTGTTGTCAGTTTGTTAATGCGACAATGCTTTAATGCGATAATTCTTTAATTCTTTAATGCGATAATGCGATAATGCTATAATGCTTTAATGCTACAATTTGTTGTGATTTGACCAATTAAAAATTCGTCAATCGTCAATCGTCAATCATCAATCATCAATCGTCAATCGTCAATCATCAATCATCAATTGTCAATCGTCAATCATCAATCATCAATCATCAATCATCAATTGTCAATCGTCAATCGTCAATCGTCAATCGTCAATCATCAATCGTCAATCGTCAATCGTCAATCGTCAATCATCAATCGTCAATCGTCAATCCTAAGGCACTTCCACTGTATTCAAAATCTCGGTTACAATTTCTTCCGATGTAATGTTCTCTGCTTCGGCTTCGTAGGTGAGGCCAATGCGGTGGCGCAATACATCGTGGCAAATTGCACGAACATCTTCGGGAATAACATAGCCCCTGCGCTTGATAAATGCAAAAGCCTTTGCTGCCATTGCCAGATTGATACTTGCCCGTGGCGAACCTCCAAACGAAATCATGTTTGTGAATTTATCAAGGCCATAATCAGAAGGTGTACGGGTCGAAAATACAATATCTATAATGTATTGTTCGATTTTTTCGTCCATGTACACTTCCTTGACAATATTGCGTGCTTTGGCAATTTGCTCAGGTTTAATAATTGCATTCGCCTTAGGAAAATCCTTCAGGATATTCTGACGGATAATCAACTTTTCTTCCTCTTTTTCAGGATAAGTAATAACAGCTTTTAGCATAAACCTGTCGACCTGGGCTTCGGGCAAAGGATATGTACCTTCCTGCTCGATTGGGTTTTGGGTAGCTAAAACCAGAAACGGTTCTTCGAGCTTGTAAGTTTCGGGGCCAATGGTTACCTGACGCTCCTGCATTGCCTCCAACAATGCCGATTGCACTTTTGCCGGGGCACGGTTAATTTCGTCGGCAAGAATAAAATTTGCAAAAATCGGCCCTTTCTTTACGATAAATTCTTCGCGCTTCTGACTATAAATCATCGTACCCAACAAGTCGGCAGGTAGAAGATCGGGGGTAAATTGCACACGATGGAATTTTGCATCTATAGTATTTGCCAGCGTATTTATTGCCAGGGTTTTAGCCAAACCCGGAACACCTTCCAACAAAATATGCCCATTCGATAACAATCCAATCAACAAGCTTTCGGTCAGGTGTTTCTGACCTACAATAACCTTGTTCATTTCCATGTTTATCATTTCAACAAAAGCACTCTCGTTTTCGATGCGTTCGTTCAATTCTTTGATGTCAACTGCTTGATTCATAAATTATTTGTTTTTACCTTTTATAAATCTATTATTTTTATGATTTATTGCCTTTAAATCAGCATCAACAATTAATGCTAACTATCTACAAAATAATATCACAGTTGTTTTAACAAAAATAAGAGTTTGTTAAAACAACTATGATATTATTTTGTAGATAGTTAGCATTAATTGTTGATGC
>JAYENH010000100.1:0-5198 GCA_034721995.1 Bacteroidota bacterium | reverse complement strand
AAATTCGACTTTGCCCAATATGTCGAATTTTATTGGCAAGAGAAACAGGACTAACTTGACCTGCTATTCTTAAATTCACGAATAAAAAGTGTAAACTGTAAAAAAACATTGACAATAAAATTTACTATTTCAATATAACCAGCTTCTCTAACTTTTCGATATTTTCGCCTTCGCTGTTTAGCAGTTTAACTTTATAGATGTATGTCCCACGGCCAATTTTGTTTCCAAAATCGTCTAAGCCATCCCAATTTATGGGACCAAGGCGGAAACCATCGGAAAACAAAGAAGCATCGATAGTCTTTACCAGCTTACCCGAAACCGTAAAAATCTGGATCATTACATCAAGTTCGGTGTTTGCCTGGTTGTGCTCGAAATAAAAAGCCGTATTATTTGTAAAAGGATTGGGATAATTAAACAAATGTTTTATTGCTATATCTACCGATTCGGCAACCACAAAATCTATTGAATCATTAGTCGAATTATTACTAACGTCCCATACTTTTAAACTAATCGAGTGTTCACCTTCTTCGATGGCCGATAAACTGTATTCTATTTTTCCACTTTGATAGCTATCTAAATCCGATTCGTAATATTCGTTCAGGTTAAATGAGTTTCCCAGGTTTTTGTCTAAGACTGCAACTATATCATGCCCAATTCCATTTCCCACGGTATTAATTCCTGTCGAATCGTTTACAAACGCCAGCAAACGCGGATTTTCGTTCGTAATTCCACCACTAATAAAGGACTGATCATTCATGTAGAGAGCAATTGTAGGGCCTTTGCTATCGAAAGATGATTGGTCAACACTTCCTCCTATAATTATTTTATTTGAAGACCCACACGCATCTTCGCTATTATTATGGGCATAGTAACTTAGTTTACCCAAACCAAAATCATAGCTAATATCCTTAGGAACAACAAAACTGAAGGTAAATTCCCCTTTTACAACACTTGCTTTTCCCCGGTATAAAATATTTTTTTGTGATACATAATTTAACGGATTATTGCCTTCGTTGCCTAATGTTTTAAGTAATTGAGCTTTATCATAAACCTTTGGATAAACTACTCCATTAAAATCTTCCATTAAATTACCTTCACTATCAGCAACAAAACCCGAAATAGTAACAAAACTCAATGCTTTTAACGTGTCAATGGTTTGAGAAATTGATATGCCATTTACACTTGTTGTAATTACTTCATACTTTGGATAGGCAAGTTTTAATGCTGGATCGCCCAATAATGCAAATTTCCTTTTATTAATATTTACAAGCGTTCCTGTGTTGTTTTTTGCTATCATCAATAAATCGCCGAGGCGGTAATACTCCCCATCAGTTTTCCGAAAAACTTCGTCGTAAAAATGAGAGGAAAGCGAACCGGGGTATACCGGTCTTGTAGTGGTAACAAGCCCTATCCCCCCTCCTTTCGGGTTCAGAAAAACAAGTTCGCCCCCCGATGTCCTGCCATAATCGTCGAAACGGCTAAACTCGCATGTTGCTGTCATAAACAAAGGCAACTTATCGAAATTCTCCCATCCTAAAATATCGCTTATTACAATTACCTGTTCATGGCTAAGGCCAAGTTCGTTTCCATGTCCTGTGTAATTTACAATCAGCGCACCATTTTTCATGCGGTTTTCAATTGCTATTTCTGCGTCGGGATATCGCTCTCCTGATGCAGTGTAAACCTGCGGATAAGCATCTAAGAAAATTTTATCGAAATTAATGTTTGGGTTATCTTCTGCAATATCTGAACAAATATTTTCGGAAGTTGACATGTGCTGGTTAGAGGACTCAGAATCCGAATCGTCGCCAATAAAACAAAGTATGTTTCGCCAATCGCCAAAAGTTGCGTTCGAAGTGTAACTAAATATTTTGTCGATTGCCATTTGAGCCTGCGATTCGGACGAAACAGGAAGCCGCCCGATGGCAATATCAATAGCACCGGTGTCGGGGCTTTCAGATAAATCAAGAAATCCGAAGAAATCGTCGGTAACATAAGAAGATATCGGATGTAATGAATTGCTTGACTGATAAGTTAAAATATAATTCGTGTTGCCTGCTTTATTTGATTTATTGTCGTACGAGCCATCGCCAAAAAACAGCATATATCCCGGTATTTCATCTGCATTCGCAGCACGTTCGTAAAACATGCGTGCCATATTTCTTATTGCTGATACATCTGGAGCACCCGACGAAAATTCATTATAGATTTCCTGATTTCTTACAATAAGCACATTCATCTTGTCCATGTCTCTGTGCAATTCAGCCAATTCTTGGGCATAGGAATAAAATATTTCAGGAACTACAATTATAAAATCAGGGATTGATTCCCCGTGAATATTTTGGTTTGGCACTTCGCTAAATGATTCAATACTTAAAAATTCGCTCTCGTCAAAAGCAATGAATTCCCGCAAATCCTCGGTTCCAAGAGTAAAGGTTAAGCCTGTGCCATCGGGGTTTGTAACTACTTCATTTATATTTAACATATCAGTAATTTCCCAAATTTTTACTGATGAACCTGCATCTGATAAAACAAATTTGGAAGTTTGCCCTGCCCCAATCGATGCCCTGTCGCGAAATTGCATCGAATGTCCTGCCATTTTCAAATTCCTCCTTACATTCAACAATAAATAATTTAACCAGCCTTTAGCAGAAGAATTTGGCTTTTGGTAAGCAACATTCAAATTTATATTTGAATTGTTTACGAAAAACTCATCGAACGAAGAAGTTCCAAAAGCATAGGTATAATCAGGATGGATTTTAATTTCGGTAATATTTTCGAGCGCAGCAACCCGGGTGCCGTTTTCGTAAACATAAAAATCGGATTTTTGGGTTGCCCTGGCAATTACCGAAGTCAACAATTTTACAGGCTCCGAAGTTATTATATTTGGAAATGAAAAAGAAAAATCAATATTATCGATTATCCCGAATTCTTCGCCATACCAGATGCGTCCCGACTTTATCAGGTTGGTGTCCTCTTTTTCGTGATATTGAAAATCGTCGAAACTTGTAACAACATTTGTAGCCGCTGTGGCAATTGAATTTACCTGGCCAACACTTTTCCCTGTGCCAATATTATCAGTAAGAAAATAGTAGCTTTTGTCGGAGTATAAATGGATTTCGTGCCTGAAAATTTCATAATTCTCGTTGTATTCCCAGCGAGTAGGGCCTTTTGCATAAAACAAAATGTAATCATTCTTTCGCACAATAGCCATTTCGCTTAAATCATCGTACGATTCTGCGTCGTTTCGCATTGGCAAAATACTAGCATTGTTACCAAATAACCTGACTTTTAAAGGGTCATCAAAGCCCATATTTTTAAGTTCGGAAGCAGAAATTTTATAAATGCCATCTTCGGTTACAGCAAGTTTCACCCACTTGCCCGAACTCAACACCGAATTGCCAACATATTCATGCACTATGCTTTGTGATTTATATTCCGGCAATATTTCATAATTTATCCTGAAAGAAACAAGCTTTTCGATATTCCCGTTTTGAGGATTTTTCCTGATAGGGATAAAAGAATAATTCAGGTAGTGCTTTTTTCTCTGGATTTGGATAGCTGCCTCAATTTCGATTTCGGATGAAAGATTTGCTGACATGCGAATATCTTTCAACTCGCTTTGCGTAAAAGGCTCGAAATTAGTTTCGGTAAACCAGGCTTTTGCCCCTGACGCTTTTTTGTTCAGCGCAATTGTTTCGGCAAAAACCGGAAGCATTAGCGAATCGGAGGAGTAACATACCCCCTTAAACGATAGTAGTTTGTAAGTAGAATTAATTATCCTTGCCTTTACAGGACTATCCCATTTTATTATTTTTTCTATTGAATTCTGACCTATTGCCATTCCTGATATCAGCAGAAGAAACAACACATAAAAAATACGAAATCTCATAATCTATATTGAATTATTATTATGTCTGAAAAAAGTAACAACTAAACGAGGCACAGTGTTTAAAATTGTTTGAAAGCTGAAAGATAGAAAATAGAAGTTGGAGGTCTAAATATCTAAGACGGAAGTCAGATAACATAATGTTTCTTTTATTTCTTTATTGCTTTTATGTGCATAATATCAAATGTATTTAAGGGGAAAAACAGTTTTTCAGGAATTATATTAAATATTTTCCTGCAAATCAAACAATCCGGGTTGTTTAGTAAAAATAGTGAGTAAAATATTTGTTTTAAACTTCTATACACAGGTTTATATTTAATGGATTCTATTTCAAAGCCGTATTTTTTCAGCAATAGTCCTATTGTTTTTTTTGAAAAATAATGCAAATGACTTGGTGGGTGAATTAACCGCCATTTTTGTTTTTGCATTTTCGATAGCATAGAGCCTACATCGCCCGTTGTTATATACAACTCGCTATTTATATATGCTTCTTTCGCTATTTTTTCAATAAATAAATCGGGGCGGTGCAAATGCTCTATTACATCCCACATAAATATGTGTGTGTACTTTTCTACTGAAAGGTGGTCTAAATAATTTTCTAATTTCAAATTCAATCCCAATGTTTCTTTTCCATAAGTAATTGCTTCTGCAACTATGTCTATTCCTAAATAAGCTGCATCCTTAAAATAGTTCCGAAATGTTTCGCCAAAAAAGCCATAAGCACATCCAATTTCAAGAGCATTAATATTGCTTTCCTCTATATTGTTTTGTTTTTTTAATTGCTCTACTCTTTTAGTGAAATTTTTTTGTATTGCATGTTTATCTGATAAATAATCAAGATACTCCTCTCCATGAAAATAATTTTTGGTATAAATCTTTCGTAATAGTTCTTCGCTTATCTCCATATTTGCCGATACAAAACCACAGGACTTGCATTTTGTTAAGGTTCTGTTATAAATTAATATGCTATTTTTTGAATTGCATACGATACATGTTTTCATCTGTTTAAAATATATTTCTCGCAAAGCCGCGAAGTCGCAAAGATTTTTTTAATCATACTCCTGTGTGCCAAAATTTATTGCCATGGATATTTCATCTGTTTAGAATATATTTCTTGCAAAGCCGCAAAGATTTTTTTAATTATCCTCCTGTGTGTTAAAATTCCTTAGCATGTATGTTTCATGATATGTGATTTTACAGGCCATTTTATTTAGGTTTACATTCCATTTATAGAACTACAATAAAACCCGGAAGGAAAAACTTTCAAATTGAACAAGTCTTGTTCTTGATGCTTCCTTGCCTTCCTGCC
>JAYENH010000099.1:0-5217 GCA_034721995.1 Bacteroidota bacterium | reverse complement strand
CTAGATAGACTCCGGTTCAATGAATCGACTGAAGCCTTCTTTCTGCTCGACAAAAATAAAAATTAAAATAATATTAAAAAATATCAAAATAAATTTGGAATTGACCACAGTATCTGTAAGGGCGATACCAACACAATGTAAACATGCCGGGCTTTCACCTGTCTCGCCTGAGGCGATGGGCCCTTTATTTTCGTTTTGTTGTATTTTCACAGGGTTTCGCTGCGCTGCACCCTGTGCTTTTACATGTCGGGCTTTCACCTGTCTCGCTTAAGGCGATGGGCCCTTTATTTTCGTTATTCCATTTGACACAGGGTTACACTGCGTTGCACCCTGTGCTTTTACATATCGGGCTTTCAGCCCTTTAAGCCCTGAATGGGCGATACCATCAAGAAATAAAATCTCCTTATTACCCACCACTAACCAAATGCATTACACTAACATTATCACCATCTTTAATAAAGGTGGTGTCGCGGAATTCTTTTTTTACAAGTTGGTTGTTGAGCTTTGTTACCAACATTCTGAAAGTGTAATTTTTTAGTGCCATTAATTCTGAAAACGAAATTTCTTCGGCATCTATAAATTCAATTCTATTGTTTAGGGTTATTTGCATATTTTTATAGTTTGACATTAGAAATTAAAATTTAGATATTACTATTTAGACATTAATAATTATTTAATCGTCTCCCGATAGCTATCGGGACATCATTCATCAATCATAAATCATCAATCGTAAATCATAAATCGTAAATCATAAATCATAAATCGTAAATCATAAGTCGTCAATTAAAAGGATTTCTAATACCTGATTGGCCTGCATCATCGAAACAATCCCAACACGGGGTGCAAGCGGGGGCATTTCGTCGGATACTGCATTTACCTGATCTCCACAAATATACAGATTGCCATGTTGCTCGGTGCGTATCAAATTATTTTGTCCGTATCCGGCCATGCCCGAACCCACAACCGAAGGCTTTTCAGGAAAATATTCCTGAACAGTTTCGATAATCATATTTTTCATGTCGTCGCGATCGAAAGCCTCCACAATAACATCACATTCGGCAAATACTTTCCTGATGCTTTGCGGATCGAGTTTTAGAGAAAGGGGAACTACTTCCACTTCGGGGTTTACAAGTTTCACATTTTCTTTTAGGGCCAGTACTTTTTTGCGCCCCAACTGGTTATGGAAATAATACTGCCGGTTAAGGTTGCTAAGGTCGATGGTATCGAAATCGGCAATTATTATTTTACCCACGCCCGAACGCGCCAAGGCAACCGCACAGTTCGATCCCAAACCTCCGGCCCCGGCCACACCCACAATCTTAGTGTTTAGTTTTCTACGTATATCTTCGAAATTCATTTTTTCATTTCAATTTTAACCTTTCTATTTTATGGAACAAATTGTTGGCAACTAAGTTTATCTTTCTATTTACCAATTAGTATCTCCAAGTGCATCAAGTTAAAAATATATGGTACGCTGATGACACAGGTTAAACGGATAATCACAAATAAAAATCCGTGCAAATCAGTCAAATCTGTGTTATCCGTGTTCTATCTAAAAGCCGCAATAAGATGCCAATAACTCAAAATAAGTCTTACCCATAATATGATTTAGCTATCCTTCCATCATTCCTGTATTCCAATATTCCATCCTTCCTCCTTTTTAGGCGCAAATTTCAGCTTTTTTTAATCAGATTGATTCTAAATATCAGGGGTCATTAAGATGACTGTGTTTTTGTATTGATATACAACGATGTAAACGAGTTGCAAAGCATTTCATATTGATAAAGATCATCATAAAAATATAAAGGAGAATTTTTATAAAAATCTAATTTTGCTGATCTTAAAATGAAATTTTTAAAATAAACATATTATGCAGAAAAATGAAATGACCAAAGCCCACAAGTTACTTGCCGAATTAAAGTACGAGTGGAAAGCCCTTGATAAAGGATACACGGATAAAATCCTCTATATCAATGTTGGCAATAACGAAATTATAGAGAAGGCCGTTCCTGCCGAAATGAAAGAAACTTTTGTTGGTGGAAAAGGCTATGGCTTGCGCCTGTTATGGGATGCAACCACTCCCACTACCAAATGGAACGACCCCGAAAATGAAATAATTATTTCGTCGGGTCCAATTGGCGGGATTACCCAATATTCGGGTACAGGTAAATCGCTTGTGGTTTCTATTTCGCCAACCGATTTTGTAATGGACAGCAATGTTGGTGGTTTCTTTGGCCCCTTCCTGAAGTTTAATGGCTTCGATGCCCTTGAGTTGCAGGGAAAAGCCGAAAAAGATATAATTATTTTTATCGATGGCATCAACCATAAAATCGAAATTTACGAAGCCCCGCTTGAGCCAATCGATAGCCATACCTTAGCTGAGACACTTACAGAAATGTATGCCGACAGCGAAAAAGATAAAACAAATGTCGCAGTTGTTTCAGCCGGCGAAGCTGCTGACAATTCCTTAATTGGCATGTTGAATTTTAGTTTCTACGATCGCAAAAAACAAGCAGTTCGTTTAAAGCAAGCAGGACGTGGTGGTATTGGTTCCATTTTCCGCGATAAAAAAATCAAGGCTATTGTAGCAAAAGTACCTTCGATTAAAGGTACAGCAAACAATGTTGTTAATATGAAAGCCATTATAGAACGCGGAAAACGTTTCAATAAAGAAATGCGTGACCTCGACGACGACCAATGCGAAATGAAAACAAAAGGAACGGCCCACCTCGTTGAAATTATGAACGACTACGACCTGCTTCCTACAAACAATTATAAGTATGGCAGCCACGCCGATATAAAAAAAATAGACTCGGAGGTTTGGAAAAGCCGTTTCGTTCAGGGCACACCGGACGGTTGCTGGATTGGTTGCAACATGTCGTGCGCCAAAGCGGTGAATCCATTTATCGTTCAAACAGGGCCTTACAAAGGATCCGAAGTAATTGTCGACGGGCCCGAATATGAAAATGCAGGCGGGTTGGGTTCTAATTGTGGGATTTTCGATCCCGATTATATTATCGAAGCAAATTTTTATTGCGACACTTATGGCATTTGCACCATTACCTGGGGCACATTGCTTGCCTTTGTCATGGAATGTTACGAAGCAGGCATCATTACAAAAGAAATGTCGGGAGGCCTCGAATTGAACTTTGGAAACAAAGATGCAGCCATCGAACTTATGCACCAGCTTGCAGCAGGAACGAAATTCGGCAAATTGGCAGGGCTTGGAATTGCCGGCTTAAAGAAGGTTTTAATTGAAGAACATGGTGCCGACAAAGCTTTCCTCGACGACATTGGCATGATAAACAAAAACCTTGAGTATTCTGAATATGTATCGAAAGAATCGTTGGCGCAGCAGGGCGGTTTTGCCCTTACCAACAAAGGCCCGCAGCACGACGAAGCCTGGTTGATTTTCATGGATATGGTAAACAACCAAATCCCAACTTTCGCCGACAAAGCCGAAGCATTGCATTATTTCCCGATGTTCCGCACATGGTTTGGTTTGGTTGGTTTATGTAAATTGCCCTGGAACGATGTTGAGCCGGTAAACAATGCCAACGAAGACGAACCGGCCAAAGTGCCCGAGCATGTCGATAATTACGTAACTATTTTCAAGGCAGTTACCGGGCGCGAGTTCGATAAAGAAGAAATGATTGTTATGTCGGAAAGAGTATATAATTTCCAGCGAATTTTCAACCTTCGCCGCGGGTACGGAGTAAGGAAATACGACGCACAACCTTATCGTGCAGCCGGCCCCGTTACCAACGAAGAGTACGAATCGCGTGTGGAGCGTTACGATAAGCAATTGAAAGAGATTGTTGGTTTCGATCCGGAAGGAAAAACTACCGACGAGAAAAAAGCTGTAATGCGAGAATATCGCGAAGGCCAGTACGAGAAATTATTGGATGCAGTTTACAAGCGCCGTGGATGGAATAATAATGGTGTGCCAACAATAGAGCACCTTAAAAATATTGGGATGGACTTACCCGAAATTATTGAAACGGTAAAACCACATCAATAAAGATATTACACATACAAAAGAAAAGGCTGCCGGTGTGCAGCCTTTTTTTTTGGTAAAAAAAACAAAGCCCGACATTTTGTCGAGACCTTTTATCCGATAACTCAAATTTGTCGGATAATTTTATTTCAAAAAAAACCATACTTTTGATTTCAAAATAAATGACATGAATATTGAAGAATTACGCGACTATTGCCTGAGAAAGAAAGCCACAAGCGAAGGTTTTCCTTTTGGCGATGATACTCTCGTTTTTAAGGTTATGGATAAAATGTTTGTCCTTGTAAACCTCGAAGGCGAATTGCGCATTAACCTTAAATGCGATCCCGAAAAAGCCATCGAACTCAGGGAACAATACCCGGCTGTAATTCCGGGTTACCACATGAACAAGCAACAATGGAATACTGTTGTTTCGGATGGATCGGTTTCGGATAAACTTATTTTTGAATGGGTCGACCACTCATATCAACAAGTAATTGCCAAGCTTTCTAAAACCAAACAAAAAAAATTAAATCAATTATCATGAAAAAAATTGCCGGTTATTTTCTACAGGGAATTTTATATACAGCCCCTATCGGGTTGACAATTTATTTGTTTTACATAACTTTTGAGTTCTTAGACAATCTGTTGCCATTTAATATTCCAGGTCTTGGAATCGTAATTATCCTGGCAGGCATTACATTAATAGGTTTTGTTGGGCAATGGATAATCAGTCAGCCAATAATATCTCTTTTTCAAGGAATGATTGAAAAAATGCCTCTTGTAAAAGTTATTTATTCGTCGATAAAAGATTTGCTATCGGCTTTTGTCGGAAAAGAGCGAAAATTCAGATCGCCTGTATTGGTGAAAATTTCTGCCGATGCAGATATAGAACGAATGGGATTTATCACACAAGAAAGCCTCAGCGAATTCGGAATCAAAAATAAAATTGCTGTTTATATTCCAAGTTCTTATGGTTTGCTCGGCGACCTTTTTATTGTTCCATCCGAAAATGTAACACCCATAAACATTCACCCAACCGAAGCAATGAAATTTATTGTATCGGGAGGTGTGTCGAAGGAGTGAGAGGGTGAGAGGGAGAGACTGAGAGAGGGAGAGACTGAGAGAGGGAGAGACTGAGAGAGGGAGAGACTGAGAGAGGGAGAGACTGAGAGAGGGAGAGACTGAGAGAGGGAGAGACTGAGAGACAGAGAGAGGGAGAG
>JAYENH010000098.1:0-5222 GCA_034721995.1 Bacteroidota bacterium | reverse complement strand
TTGCCTTTTTAAATATTCTACCGCCTCTTTTTAAGTAAACTTTCGAGGGTAATATGCAAGTGTTTGCCCCTAAGTTCTTTGGCTATAATAATACCATTTCCATCAATTAAAACATTAAACGGAATATTTCTTATCTCGTATATTGCGGCTCCTTCGGATTGCCAGTATTTTAAATCACTAACATGGTAATCCCATTTTAAATTATCTTTTTTTATTGCCTCGGTCCAACGATTTTTATCACGGTCTAATGAAACGCCGTAAACAGTAAAACCATCACCATTTTTGAATTTCAGGTTTTTATACTCTTCGTATGCAGCAACTAAATTAGGGTTTTCTCTTCGGCATGGCCCGCACCACGCTGCCCAGAAATCGATCAGCACCATTTCCCCTCGTAAATCCGATAGTTTTAATATTTTTCCATCGGGCGACTCATAAGCCAGTTCAGGTGCCACATCACCAATATTAAGGCCTGTTTCTGTACTATTTTGTAGATCGCTTTCGTTATTAGAAACAATAAATCCTGAAACTACAATTGTTGCTAAAATTAATAATGTAATTACTTTTGCTCTGCTCATTTTGTTTTTTTTGATTATCAAAATTATTAAAACTATGTTGTAAACAACAAAGAATGAAAAAAAATGTTTTCAAAAAATGGCACGGCAATTTATAATAGGCGATATTCATGGGGCACACAAAGCATTGCTCCAGTGTTTCGACAAAGCGGGCTTCGATTACGAAAACGACATACTCGTTTGCCTTGGCGATGTTGTAGATGGATGGCCGGATATTCCCGCATGTATTGACGAATTGCTTCAAATCAAAAATCTTATTTTGTTACTTGGGAATCATGATAAATGGGCTTTGGATTGGGTCTTGACAGGAATCATTGATAGCAATTGGTTTGCGCAGGGAGGCAAAGAAACCATTGCTGCTTTTGAGGGTAAGATGGAGAAAAAATATGCTGAATTTTTCAAGAGTGCCAAATTATTCCATATCCAAAACAATAAGTTATTTGTTCATGCAGGAATCAATTTTCAAATTCCATTCGAACAAAACAATGAAATGAATTTTCTTTGGGATCGTAGTTTAGGCCAGGCTTGTATTGATTTATGGTACGATGATAAGCCGGTGCAATTGACCGTTTTCGACGAAGTTTTTATAGGACACACACCTCTTTTGAATTTTGGTTTAACATATCCGGTACATGCTGCCGAAGTTTGGATGATGGACACCGGTGCGGGCTGGACAGGCCCATTAAGCATGATGGACATTGATTCGAAAGAAATTTACCAAAGTAGCCCTACACCGGAATTATACCCCAAACATATTCCAAGGCAAAAGAAACTCCAATTATTGAAAAAATAAGATAAAGGGAAATTTGTCGTACACTCTAATCCTTTTCAGGTAAAAGCAAACACCAACACAATATATACTGTATAGATCAAACTAAGGAGTATCCCCTCGCGACGGGTTATCTTTCCTCCTGTTGTACAGTTATTCCTGAAAAAATCAAGAAAGCATGTAATCCGGTTTTTAATGCGAAATTTTTTATCGAATGGGATAATTAACAATATCAGAATAAATGATATGATTAGCATCCAGATAATGTCTTGCAACAGCCCCGGATCTTTTAGCGGAATAGGCAAAACTATACTTGTTATACCCAATATGCCAAGTAAATTAAAAATATTAGAACCAATAATATTCCCAATAGAAATATCCATTTCCTTTTTTATTGCCGCCATTATCGAAGTTGCCAATTCGGGAATGCTTGTTCCGAGCGCAATAACAGTAACAGCAATCACACGTTCGCTAACACCAAGTGTACGTGCCATACCCGATGCTCCCTCGACTAAGAACCCTGCCCCGTACACAAGCCCAATACTTGAAATAATTACCAGAATAAAAGCAAGCGACAGAGGTAATGACCGATCTCCTGTCTTTATCAACATTTTAATATCAGAAAAAGTAAACCAGAAACTTTTTTGTGTTTCGGATATTTCTTCATCTTTTGCGTTTAATTTGCGCGAATTATATATTGACCAAACAACATAAGCAGCTAATCCGCTCACCATTATTATGCCCTCTAATCTGGTAAGCAGTTTGCCAGTGATAACAAAAACAAGGAACAATACAGAAGCAAACATCATTATAAGCCAATCGTAACGAATACTGCCCCTGCGTACCGGAATAGGGAGTACGAGTGCTGTTAAACCCAGTACTAATGCAATGTTCGAGATATTTGACCCGATCACATTTCCAAGTGCCATATCGGGTTTTCCTTTTAGTGCTGCCCCAACACTCACAATAAGTTCAGGAGCCGATGTTCCCAACGAAACTACCGTAGCCCCGATTACGAGTGTCGATATTTTGTAAAACCTGGCAATCGAAACTGCTCCTTTAACAAGGAAATTTCCACTTAGGATTAATAAAACAAAACCGGTTATGAGTAGGAGGATGTGCAATAGTAGAATTGTTAAATTGTTAGATTGTTAAATAGTTTATTTATTTTCAATCTTATTTATTTTGTATGTCGAATATTCATCATTTGTTTTACTTGAAATTTTCATAATATATTCCCCTCTCCTTTTTATTAGCTTTTCTTGCAGAAATTAATCTCACTTAATCTTATCGATATTCTTTTTTACCGATGAAACATTTTTTCCGATATCTGAATTCTCAATTGTTTGTTTAACATTGTGGGTTGTTTCGCGAATTGTGTTTCTAACCTCTTTTACATCTTTAAGGATGCCACTGTCGCTTTGATTGATTTCTCTTTTAATATCGCTTGTGGCTTTTCTGAATTCGCTCATACCTTTGCCAAAACCACGCGCCAGTTCAGGAATTTTCTTAGCACCAAAAAGCAATACAATAACTAAAACAATTATGAAAATTTCTGCCCCGCTAATAAATAAAATCACATTTGCCATAATCGAAAATTATTTCTTCAAAGATAGTAATTAGTTGTAATTAATTACGCGCAGCTGAATTACAATAAATTACGTGAAACAAATTACAGCGCAGCGTTAAATGTCATACTCTTCTTCGATAAACTTAATGCCGTACTCTTCGAGTTCTTCGAGGATTGGCGTATAAACATCTTTATCAACAGGAATTATCACACCTGTTTTATTGAGTTTTCCGGTAAGCACAAGTTTTGCTGCAATACCTAAGGGTACTCCAACTGTAATTGCCATGGCTGTGTGCGAAGTGTCTTTTCCAATAACTGCAAGAGAAGATTTGATGCCTTTCTTTTTCCCGTTTATTTCGTACTCGAACTGGTGTTGCATAACAATCATGTCTTTGTCGTTGGGTCCGAGTGCCCACTTTTGTTCAAGCAGGTGTTGAATTATCTGTGCAGGCGAAGCGTTTTGTTTTTCAATCACTTTTTCGTCGAAAATTCCGAGCCATGCAAGCTTTTTCATTTCAGGCGAATCAATATCAATCCCTACATATTTGGCTACTTTTTCTTCAACCGGTGTATTCGGGGCATAAGCCAAAAAAGAATTTATAAACTGGCGATAGGTCAGCGAGCCGTTGTTTTCAACAATAAAATCGTCGCTGGTCAACCCGAGTTGGACAAAAATATCCCAGGCTTTGCAGAATCCCGGACGGCGCATGGTCCCACGAAAAATTGTTGCGATGTCTTCCAATCCATAAACACTTCGATAAGATAGTGAATCGCGGTTCGGATAAATTTCAAATTCGCCATAGTCGAGCACATGTGTAGTTTCGAGGCGACTGAATAACCTATGATAAGGAATATACTTATAGCGGTCCTTTTTAATATATCTGGAAACGCCTTGTCCGGCAAGCACTACATTGCGGGGGTTCCAGGTGAATTTGTAATTCCAGATATTATTGTCGTATTCAGGAGCTACTAATCCTCCTGTCGATGATTTGAAGGAATACAACTTGCCTCCCTTTTCTTCTATTTTATGGATAACCCTCATGGCCGACATGTGGTCTATGCCGGGATCGACACCAATTTTGTTTAAAAACAGCAGGCCTTTTTCTTTTAATAGGGCATCCATATCTTTCACTTCTTTAGAAACATAAGATGCTGTAAGCAGGTTTTTTCCCGATTTAACACATTGTTCAGCAATTAGTGGGTGCATACGTGCAGGAAGCATACTGATTACTAAATCGGCATTGCTTATTTCCGATTCAACCTGATTAGGGTTTTGTGCATCGAATTTAAAAGCCGTAGCATTTGGATGCCCGTTGATTTTATTTTTAATAATATCGACCGAAATATCACCTATCCTGATTTTCCAGTTGTGTTCGGTCGATTGTTTAAGCAAGTAGCTGATAAGGCTTGTTGTTGATAATCCTGCTCCGAGAAGAAGAATATTTTTCATAGTTTGGCTCTTTTTGGTTTTTATTTTAAACGCCAAAACTATAATTTATTTCTACGTATTTTCATACATTATGTCATATTATTATTTTCATTATTATTGAGATTTTCATTATTTTGTTCATTCTTTAAACAAACAGTATGATATTTAACATTGATGATAAAAAAAGCAAGAGTTTGTTTCTTTCAGGAATAAAAATTAATGCCTCATGGGCAGCTTTTCTTACAAATGAAATTATTGATGAATTGAAATCCATCGAGAATAAACTTGCTGAAATCTCCAATTCTGATTTTACATCAATTACTCCCGACGCTGCCAAAGTACTGCGCTTTTTATCTGTTCCGGTCGATAAAATAAAAATTGTAGTGCTGGGGCAGGATCCATATCCACAAGCGGGAGTTGCAACAGGAAGGGCTTTTGAGGTTGGCAATTTAAAATCGTGGAGCGAAACATACCGTAACCCTTCGTTAAAAAATATTATCAGGGCAATTTACAAGGCATATTCAGGGAAAATAAAAACCTACAAAATGATTAAAGAAGAGTTGGGGCAGGCTTTTAAAATTTTACCACCTGCCAAAGCTTTTCAAAGTTGGGAAAAACAGGGAGTGTTGTTTTTAAATACTGCTTTTACCTGCACCATCGATGCCTCCAACAGCCACAGTAAAATATGGCAAAGTTTTTCGTCCCGCTTATTTTCATTTATCGATGAACATGCTCCAGATGCAATTTGGTTTATCTGGGGAAACAATGCACAGGAAATAAGCTCCGGGCTTAAACTGAAAAATACAATATTTTCTTACCACCCAAGTCGTTGCAATCCCCGCGAAAAAGATTTTCTGTATGGCAATGTAAACTGTTTTGCCG
>JAYENH010000097.1:0-5234 GCA_034721995.1 Bacteroidota bacterium | reverse complement strand
ATTGAATTTAAAAACACAAAATTGGCATTGATAATACTATTAAACCTGCCACTTGCCCTTATTGGCGGAGTTGTGGCAATTTTGTGTTTTTAAATTCAATAAAAAGTAGCATAAAAATAACAAGTAGCGAGCCTAAAAATGCCAGCAGAAGAATGCGCGATGCTTCGGCTTCGCTCTCGAATTGCCCACCATATTCGATGCGATAATTTTCGGGAAGCTCTATTTTTTCTTTAACAATGTCTTGAATATCGCTGACAACACTATGTACATCGCGATCGGCAACATTAACAGAAACTACAATTTTACGCATAACATTTTCGCGTCCAATGGTATTTGGTCCATAAGTCGATTTTATTTCGGCAACATAATATAAAGGGACTTTATTACCGTTGTGCGTGTCGATTAAGGCATTGCCGATGGCATCTATATTATCGCGGTATTTATCGTCGAAACGAATTACCAGATCATAAGCCCGTTCATCTTCAAACACATCAGAAACTTTTCTCCCGTCGAAAGCATAACTTACAAATTCCAAAAACTCATTTACCGAAATTCCATATCGGGCGAGTATTTCGCGGTTTGGTATAATTCTAAGTTGGGGGATTTCTATTTGCTGTTCGACCGATAAATCGCCAATGCCTTCTACAGCCTGAATTTGGTTGCGTATTTTTGTGGCGATAATAAACATGTCGCCTAAATCGGTACCAAATACTTTTATGGCAATGTTTGCTTTTGAGCCGGAAAGCATTGCATCTATTCTGTGACTGATAGGTTGTCCCACTTCGATAGTAACACCATTGAGATGTCCCAGCTTTTCCCTTACCTCTTTAAGGAACTCGCTTCGTGAACGATCGTTCAAGATAAAGGGGGCATCAATTTCTGATACATTAACACCAAAAGCATGTTCCGACAATTCTGCTCGCCCTGTTCGGCGCGATACTGATGTAATTTCGGGAATCGAAAGCATGATTTCTTCGGCTTGTGT
This sequence comes from Bacteroidota bacterium, assembly GCA_034721995.1. Classification (GTDB taxonomy): domain Bacteria; phylum Bacteroidota; class Bacteroidia; order Bacteroidales; family M50B96; genus JAIOYV01. Next base: position 4,249 of record JAYENH010000097.1, on the reverse strand, counting down.
GCCAATTTTATTTGACTCATCAAGACTAATTCCCGGCATTGTTGCGGTATTTATAGTTAACGAACCTTCGTTAAAAGGTGGTAAAAAACTACGGCCAAAAGATGTAATCAACAATAATGTAGCAATAATCAATATAATGGTAATTGATATAATATATTTTCGGTAGTTCAAAGCTTTTTGTAATGATGTTGTGTAATGCTTTCGTAAAAACCTTTCTACCCTGCTTCCTTTTTCGTGTTTTAGTAAACGTTTTTCGTTTGTAAGTAAATAGTGGCTTAATACGGGAATTACCGTAATAGCTACCAGTAACGAGGCAAACAACGAAACAATGTAGGCTATACCTAATGGTTTAAGCATTTTTCCTTCCATTCCCGAAAGGAAAAACAAAGGTATAAATGCTACAATAATAATTAAGGTTGCATTTAGTATCGATGCCCTTATTTCGACCGATGCTTCGTAAATTACCTTAATAGTATTTTTTCTTTGTTCCTGCGGAAGCCTGATATTTTCGCGAAGCCGTTTGTAAACATTTTCAACATCAATAATGGCATCGTCAACCAGAGAACCAATAGCAATTGTCATTCCTCCCAGGGTCATTGTATTGATTGTAATTCCAAGCATTTTCATTACAATAACCGCAACTAACAGCGAAAGCGGAATTGCTAATGCCGAAATTATTGTTGTCCTGAAATTCATCAGAAATACTAACAAAATAATAATAACGAAAATGCCACCTTCGATAAGGGCATTTTTAATATTGCTGACCGAAGTTTGTATAAATTGCGACTGGTCGAAAATGTCGCTATGGATTTTAACATCGGCAGGCAGGGTTTCTTTTAAATCTTCGAGGGCAGATTTTACAAGCTCCGATAGTGTTAGGGTGTTGATGTTGGGTTGTTTTGTAATGGTCATTAGCACTGCGGGTTTTCCACGGTACGATGAGTCGCCTATTTTTGGGGAAGAGCCAATTTTCACTGTTGCTACATCGCTTACTTTTACCGGATGCCCATTATCCATCTTAACAATATTGTTTCCGATTTCCGACGGTTTGCTGCTTCGCCCCATTCCGCGAATGATATATTCCTGGCCATATTCGTTTATAAAACCACCGGAAACATTTTCGTTCGATAGCTTACAAACCTCTATCAATTCGCTGAAGGAAACATCATGGAATTTCATTTTTAATGGATCGGCCAGAATCTGGAATTCTTTAAAGTCGCCACCGCTAATGGTAACCTGAGCAACACCTCCGACCGATAGCAATCGTGGGCGGATGTTCCATTCGGCAATCGAGCGCAAATCCAATGGCAGGGTTGTTTCGGCACTAAGGGCAATTATCATAAGCTCGCCCATAATCGACGATTGTGGCGACAATGTTGGATAACCAACACCTTCGGGCAATTGTTCTGTTACGGCAGCAAGTTTTTCGCTAACAATCTGCCGGGCATCATAAATATCCATATCCCAATCGAATTCGACCCATACAATAGAAAAACCCATGGCCGACGACGAGCGTACACGACGGATATTTGTGGCCCCATTCACGGCAGTTTCCAAAGGAAAACTAACTAAGCGTTCAACCTCTTCGGGAGCCATTCCATGTGCTTCGGTAATTACTACAACAGTTGGGGCATTAAGATCGGGAAATACATCTACATCCATATCGGTTGAAACAAAAATACCAGCAATAAGAAAAAGGCAGGCTATAATTATGACTACCAATCTGTTGTTTAATGAATATTGAATTATTTTATTTAACATGTTTTTTAATTGTTGAATTGTTAAATTGTTGAATTGTTACATTGTTGAATTGTTGAATTGTTGAATTGTTGAATTGTTGAATTGTTGAATTGTTGAATTGTTGAATTGTTACATTGTTGCATTGTTTAAATAATTATTAATCAATCGTCAATCATAAATCATAAATCGTCAATCATAAATCTAATGGCTATGGCTGTGTACAGGAAGGGAGATCGACATTGATGCAAGTTTTATCTGGTATGGATTATTTGTTGCAATATGGTCTCCTTCGTTTAAACCATCAATAATGTGATAGTTATGTCCATCGCTACCGTCTATTGTTACGTATCTTTTTTCAAACTCTTCGCCGTTCTCTATATAAACGTAATATCGTCCGGCTTCTTCTAACAAGGCAGTTTTTGGGATAATAATGCTATTGACAACGGGTGTGGTTTTGAGAAAAATCTCGACAAAGGAACCGGCCAGTAATTTTTCCATATTATCGATCTCGAAATAAACGGGTGTAAACAAAGAGTTTTCGAGGCTTGTTCTCCCATAAGAGATTAGTTTGCCATTTAATTCATTAGTGTTGTACAGTTTTTTGTCGTAAGCTGTAATAAAATTTGCCGAACTAATTTCTTTCAATTTATGAAAAAAACTTTGAGGTACATCGGCTTTTACAATAAGGCGCTTGTTCTTTACAATTTTCATTAAAGCCTGCCCTGTTGTAACATATTGGCCTTCTGTTACTAAAACATTTTTTATAAATCCGTTGACAGATGTTGTTACCCGATGGCCTCCTGAACTATAATTCCTTATTACATTATCGAAACTATTTTTAGTTTTCAAGTATTTAAGTTTAAAATCTGCAAAATCTTTATCCGTAATAATTTTATCCTGATTTAAAATTTTTGCCCTTTCGAAATTGCTTAATGCTGTTTCGTAAGAAGTTTTTGTATTTATAAAAGAGGTTTCGATGTTATCGTGAACAAGTTTTTTTCCTGATATTGTTAGAAGAAATTCTTGTGCAGAAACTTCACTACCCGCAAGTAAAGGTTTTTGGCCAAACACTACAATTCCACTATGAATTGCAGTTAAAGTATGCTCATCGCCCTGTGCCGGCAGAATCCTTCCGCTGGTGTGTATCACTTCATAATATTCCTGCGGAACAATTTCAACAATACCATATTTATTATCCTGTTTGTGAGTATGGCCTGAATCCATCGAATCGTGCTTGTGGATTGCTTCTCCAACAACATAATGTAGTTTGTTGTTGTTGGAATCGACATAACTATTTGATATTGCATTTTGATTATTTCCTTCTTGTACATGATTGTGGCCCTCGTGGTTATGGCTATGTTCTTCGTGCGAATGGTTGTTGTTTTTTGTGCTATTTGAACAGGCCGGTACTAAATAAAATGCCACTATAATTGATATTAAATAAATTGCTTTTTTCATTACTGATTATTTTAAAAATTGACAAAGTGATAGCATGATTACGTTTGTAATAATGTTATAAAAACAAAGCAAAAAGAAATAAAATTGATTCGCTGATAATAACAGGAATCACTAACAATAGGATGGAGGCCCTCGCGATTGTTTGTCTTGTGCGAACAGGTAAAAGTAGTCTACTGCAAATGGCTCAAAATGCTTTTCTGTATTGAAATAGAAATCAAGTATTAAACTAAAATAACCAAAGTGCAGTTGGCTTTCGATTGACTTTTTTAATGTAATCTGAGTGAAATTTATATCATTGAGACAAATTACACATTCCTGATGATTTTTCGACGAATGGATAGAATCAATAATTGAAATTACAGTTAATTCATCAAAACGATTTAATTCACGTTGATGATTATGATGCTCAGTATTATTATGGTAATGGTTTGAGCAAGTTTGATGTTCTTTTTTGTTGATTAAATGATGGTGATGAGGGACTATGGCATGAGCAATTATTGCCATAGTAGCCAACCATAAGAAAATGGTCCCAACATTTTTTTTCGCCATTTGCATCATTCAATTTTTCAATCAACAAATTTAAGTATTAAATGTTTTTGATTGAAGACAGTTTTATTATCCAAATTTTATTTTGAGGCCTTGAAAAACAATCCGGGTTATCAATATTTCAGGACTATGGAAATATGAGTACCGTTGGCAATTTCGACTTTTCGGGACAAGCTTCTTATATGTTATGAATCAAGACTGTTTTTTATTAAAAAACCGCGACACTACATCTGCAAATTCATCATAAACATTAGCATTTGCAGCAATAATTTCCCTGCCGAAAATGTAATCATTTCCTTTACTGAAATCTGAAACCATACCACCTGCCTGTTGTGCGATAAAGGCACCGGCTGCCACATCCCACGAACTAAGGCTATACTCGTAAAAAGCCTCGAAACGCCCACAGGCAACATAAGCCAAATCGGTGGCTGCCGAACCGAGACGGCGGATACCGTGCGAATTTTGCATGAAATACTCCAGACTCTCCATCATTGGCCCAATACGC
>JAYENH010000096.1:0-5240 GCA_034721995.1 Bacteroidota bacterium | reverse complement strand
GAAAGACGATATGCTGCTTTTTCGTTACCACCGGTAATTGCCAGGTTATTATTATAAGTAATACCTGTATTAAAAAAGTTCTCAATATTATCGGGATGCGAAACCCATGGTAATGGTGCTCCATCAACTGTATATGAATCCCATTGAACGAATTCCAATCCTACATCGAGTGGTGGCCCCCAACTTTCATCAACACCGCCGTCACCAACAGTACCATCTACAAATTCAAAATAATCTTTGTTTGGTCCCTGTCCATAAGAATTCTGAAAATCAGGAAGTACCAAGGCAGTTTCGAATGAAGTAGTTGTATTGAAAGTAACTCCAATACCTTGTTTCTTTCCGGGCTTACCTAATTTACCCGTTTTAGTTTTAATTACAATAACACCATTGGCAGCTCTTAAACCATAAAGTGCTGCGGCATTTGGCCCTTTCAGGATCGTAACAGATTCAATGTCATCAGGGTTGATATCGGCAATACCGTTCGGCATGTCGAAACCACCACTGTAGTCAGCGTTTCCATAGTTTGTGTTGTCAATAGGTACTCCATCAACAATAAACAATGGTTCGTTACTTCCTGTAATCGAAGAAGCACCCCTGAGAGTAATTCTTGATGATGCACCAACCGCACCCGAACTATTAGTAACATTAATACCTGAAACACGGCCCGAAAGTGTGTTTACAATGTTTGTTTCCCTTGCTTTTGTGAATTCATCTCCTTCAACCTCCTGGACTGCATAACCCAGCGATTTTTTTTCTTTAGAGATACCAAAAGCGGTTACAACAACTTCCTCAACTTTGAGGGCATCAGCTTCCATAGTAACATCAATAATACTTGATGCCCCTACTGGAACATCCATTAGCTTCATCCCAACAAATGAAAATTGTAGGGTTTTAGCGTTTGATGGAACTTCAATGGAGTATTTACCATTAGCATCAGTAACCGTTCCTATGGTTGTTCCTTTAACAACCACCGAAACCCCGGGAAGGGTAGAACCATCATCGGCACTGGTTACTGTTCCAGAGATTTGACGCTTCTGTCCGTAGGCAAATTGTAGGCCCACAAATACAAAGAAGGTCAAGAGCAGAGTAAATTTTCTCATAGACTTTAATTTTAGATTAGTTAATAAATAGTATTAGTTAATAAACAAATAATTCAAATTTCACATAAACTTTCACTTAATTAATAAAACGCTAAAGTATAAAAAAAAGAAATATGAAAATATCAATAAAAAAAAGAAAACAATTGTACTGACTTAATCTATTAATATTTCGATGTATTTACTTATGTAAATATTTCAATATCTATTTGCAAAGCATTACATTTCAGCAAATTAAAAATATTAACAATCCCGAAAAATATTGTTGAAAAATATTATCCAAACTGTTTCATGCAGATGAAAAAGTTGACAAAAATGTGATACATCCCACTTAAGAATACGACATTGTACAGCGTAAAATACGACAAGACCCGAATTATTAACTGATGTTTGTTGCTTGATTTCTGGCAATAAAACGGCTTGCAAAGATTAAACAGGGGCAAGCAATTCTCCTATTTCTATTGAATAAGCGCAGTCGAAATTCTCAATTTTGCAGTTTTGCAAACCATGCAAACCACAAGGCCGACAAGCAAGTTTTTTTTTTGTTTGGACTATTTCAGAATTGTCGGACAATGGCCCAAAACCAAACTCCGGGACAGTGGAACAAAATACTGCACGTACGGGTGCATTCATTGCCGAACATAAATGTAATGGTGCAGAATCGTTTACATAATTCATTATGGCATTCTTCATTAATGCTGCCGACTGTAACAAACTTAGTTGCCCTGAAAGTACTACGCAATTTTCATTTTTTGCTTTCGAGGCAATTCCTTCACATGCAGAAAGATCGTCAGGCCCGCCCAATAAAAATATTTTATATCTCTTCGGAATCTTATTGATGAAAGCTACCCAACGATCAGCAGGGAATTGTTTTGTAAACCATACCGATGTGGGAGAAATGCAAATATAATCCTGTTGCTTATATTTTTTGACATATAAAAAATCATCAGGAGAAGGATAAAGTTTTGGCGGTAAAACAGCACCATCAACAAAATCACTAATCAGGGCATAGTTTCGTTCAACCTCGTGCAAGCCATTGCCAATATTATGGTTTACTTTTTTTGAGAACAGAAAAGAGAAAGGGTTTTTATCGAAGCCGATACTATTGTTTGCTGCAGCACATGCTGTGATAATTCCTGTAGATGCAAATCGCTGAAGATTGATAACTTTGTCGTATTTCTCAGTTCTTACTTTTCTAATCAGCTTTAAAAGTTCGGGGTATTTTGCCTGCTTTTTGTCCCATATCAAAACTTTTGAAACAATAGGATGACCCGACAATAATTTCTCGTTGCCTTTTCGCAAAAGAAAATGAATTTCGGCATGGGGATAAGATTGGTGGATATTTTCTAAAACGGATGTAGCAAGAATTACATCACCAATAAAAGCTGTTTGTATTATTAAAATCTTTTGCATGAACGAAAAGATCAGAGATTAAGCCTTTCTGCCAAAAGTGAAAGCAAATACTCATTTCCTGCGTTATCATGTAGCAGAAAATCTAATTCGATTTGATTCTCGGAAAGCGCACCTACACCATATATAATATAGTCAAATTCATTAGTCCAGAATTTTTGCTGATTTACAACAATTTCGCTTTGTTGGCATTGTGCATTACAAAACAGTGTTCCATCAAGAAAAAACAACAAAGATGAAGTTGTATTCCCTGCCTTGATTTGAAGTAAATAATCAATCTGGTTCAATTTTGCCTGATAGTTTCCAATAAACTTTTCCGAAGGATTATAAATTCTTATTTGCTGAATTATAAAATTACTGCTTCCTCCAAAATCGCTTATGGCCAATAATTGCACATCAAACAAACCGGTATCGGAATATGCGTGTACAGGATTGACATCGGTTGAAGTAGTTCCATCACCAAAACTCCATTCATATTGATCGCTATCGGCAGAACAATTTTGAAACCGAATACTTTGAAAAACCTCGGGCATTTCTACATCCGCTTCAAAACATGCAGATGGATCTTCAGAACATGCCATTGAACTTATGGCTATCAGAAATAAAAAATATTTTAATTTGTGTAACAACAAAACTGGTTTTAGATTTGGTTTAGAGTTTAGCCATCAGTCTTTGGCATACTACACATTACATACTGTGGACTGTGAACTGAAGACTGCCTACTGTGGACTGCCTACTTACACGTCCATGTGGCCGGGTTGAGCAACACTGTATCAATTACCCATTCGGCATCCTGATTGGCATAAGTTGTTATTATCAATGTGTCGAGGCCATACTCAAAATCTTCAAAATGTTGCCAACCTCCACAATAAATCAAAGTTGCCATTGTATCGAGGGTTGCGATTTTACGAATGGAATAAATCTTACATTGTCTTTGGTCGGAAGCAAATTTTACATCGGCCTCAAAAGCCTCTATTTCTGAACTTGATCCACAAAACTCATCATAATAAATATTATTGGTATCAATTAAGCCTGACGCTATTGAACCTTTAAGTGTACTTGTATCAGGGGATAAAAAGGAAGTATCAGGAATATTTCCTAAAATCTCACACTTAATGCATGTCTCGCACGACACAAATCCGAGAGAAAGAACCAAGCCAAAAGCAATTATTATAATACTATTTTTCATTTTATTGAATTATTCTGATTGAACAATTAAAACAGCCTCAAAGATATTAAAATATTGATGATTTATAATTGATTATTGCATTATTTTCTGAACTCAAGTACTCATATTCACTTTCAATTTTCGATTCAGCCTTCATATAAAACATGTCTTAACCCATAAAAAAGCTGAACCCTCTTAAAGTTGCTATGTAATTCGATACCTAATTTGCAGAGGCCATAAAATTCTTTGTTTTCATTTTTCAGATTTAGGTTTTATAATTCGCAGAACTAAACGTGTAGATGATCTTGCTATTGTAAGGGTTGCGCGAAAGTTAAAAGGTAATAGACAGTGAAATCATATTTTGAAGTTAAAGACAATTAGTTGCAATAAAAAAACATTTGATTAGTTTTGAGAGAAATTATGCAGGTATGACAAAATGTTTACGCAACCATTTTATTTATCTATACATCACTGTCGAAAGTGAACTCAAAATGTTGGTGCACCTGCATAGGATTAAGTTGAAGTCATCGGTTGATATTTAACGAGTTTTGAAGAGCGATTACAGCAAAATAATACAAGGGTGCATTGATGGAAAAATTGAGTTCCAGAAAAAGTTGTACGACAGGCTTTCGGGTAAAATGTATGGCGTTTGCCTACAATACTCGAAAAATACCGAAGAAGCAAAAGACATTCTACAGGATGGTTTTGTAAAAGTTTATAAAAGCTTGTGGCAGTACAAATTTACAGGTTCTTTTGAAGGATGGGTGCGTAGGATTATTGTGAATACTGCTATCGAAAGTTTCAGGAACAAGAAAATGAAATTCAGCGATATCGAAATCCGGGATTTTTCTGAAAAATTTTCTTTCGATTATATTATCGGCGAAATATCGGCAAAAGAAATTATGGAGATAGTACAAAGTTTAAGTCCGCAATACAGACTGGTTTTTAATCTTTATGCAATAGAAGGCTTTACGCACAAAGAGATTGGACAAAAACTAAATATCTCGGAAGGAACATCGAAATCGAACCTTTCGAGGGCAAGGATTATCCTTCAATCTAAAATTAAAGAATTGATGCCTGATTATCAGGAGCGTTAATTGATTATGGGAAAAGATTTTAAAAATATTGATGAATTAATAAAATCAGGTCTACAAGGTTTTAAAACAGAAGCCCCACCCGATGCGTGGGATGCAATTGCCGGAGAAATCGGACAAAAAGACAGGAAGCTAACTCCCGTTTTCTGGCGTTGGGCTGCGGCCATTGCTATTTTAATCGGGCTTGCTGTTGTTTTAAAAACTCAATTTATTAATCCCGATCGACAACAAATTACTAAAATTGAGAACCTGGAGAACAGCAATCAAAGCATATCCAACGAAAAAGAAAAACAAGAAATTGACAGAAATATTCGCCCATTACTCAACAATAACGAAATTAATCCCAAAGATAAATCAGGCAATAAATCCGAAATCCCCCCCCGCCCCCCTGAAACAAAAGCGGCAGTTGGAAATGAAAAACTGCTTGCAAACTCTTCAGGAGATCAGGGAAAAAATATTCCAGAAAAAAAC
>JAYENH010000095.1:0-5254 GCA_034721995.1 Bacteroidota bacterium | reverse complement strand
TTTCAGTCTGTTGTCAACAATCTTTTTCCTTTAAACTTTTGCCCTTCGCCCTTCACTCTTCGCCCTTTGCCCTTCGCCCTTTGCCCTTCGCCCTTCACCCTTTGCTCTTCGCTCTTCGCCCTTCGCCCTTCGCTCCTCGCCCTTTGCCCTTCGCCCTTCGCCTTGTTCTAATGAAGTATCTTATAAGTCATTTCCTTTAGCAGTTCGCCAGGAGGTATCATATTGGCATTTACTCCTTTTGCTTTCAGGTCGTACTCGCGGAGTAGTGAAATGATATCTACTACCTTTTTAGCCGAAAAGTTTCCGGCAGCAGTTTGATATTCGCTTACAAAATAAGGGTTGATCCTTAACACCGAAGCCAGGTTGCGCGGCGATTTATCTTTTACGAAATAAAACAGTAGCACTTTAGTGAAATAGTTATAAAGCGAAGTAATAGTAAGTATAAATGGGTTTTCTTTTTGATTATCGCCAAAATAATTAACAATGCGGTTTGCTTTAAGTATATCTTTTTGCCCTAATGCCTTATGCAATTCAAAATTATTAAAATCTTTGCTGATGCCAATATTCCTTTCGATAAGGCCGGAAGAAATCTTCAACTGACCATCGGGAAGTGTTATCACAAGTTTGTCGAGTTCGTTTGCAATTTTTGAAAGATCGCTACCCAGATTTTCGGTTAGCAATAAAGCAGCCGGCGGATCGATAGAACATTTTTTTCTTCTCAGATAAGTAACAATCCACTCGGGTATCTGGTTTTCGTACAATTTTTTCGATTCGAAAATCAATCCATTCTTTTCAATTGCTTTATAGAGTTTCTTGTTTTTTGCCAGTGTCTTGTATTTGTAATTGATAACCAAAACTGTTGATTTAAGCGGCTTTTGTGCATAATAAACAAGGTCTTCGATTTTTTTTATGTTTTGTGCTTCCTTTATTACAATTAATTGTTGGGCAGCCATCATTGGGAAGCGACGCGCAAGGGCATCAATATCTTTTATACTTACATCTTTACCGTAATGTATGTGTTCGTTGAATGCTTTTTCCGATTCGTCCAATACATTCTGAAGAATAAAATCAGTAAGCCTGTCGATATAATATGATTCGTTGCCCATCAGGAAATAAATGGGTTTATATATCTTTTTTCGTATGTCGCCAATAATTTGCTCTAATGTCATTTTTAACCTTGATTATGATTGATTTTTAAGGTATCAAAATTAATAATAAAAACTGAACTTGGATAGTTTGCTGGTTAGGCTAAATCTTATTTTGAGGTACTGGCATGTTATTTTTGAGGGGTGAAGCTCCGATTTGTAATAGCATCGGGTTTCCCTCGCCGTCGGCGAGGGAAACCCTATGGGTTGTAAAAATGCGTGATAAAGACCTGAAGGGTCGACATGTTTGATGAATTTTATGGTATGTGGTTTCCTTGACATGTCGGGCTTTCAGCCCTTTTGCAATATGCTCTGTCTGTTATCATAATATTCAACTTCATTAAAACCTCAAATGTTTCACCGACAAGCTGTGATCCCTGAGTTCCTCCAACGATTCGATGCCTATTTCAAGATGGTCTTCCACATAAGTCCGGTTTACTGCATTATCGCTTTCGTCGGTTTTTACCCCTGTCGAAATCATGGGCTGATCAGAAACCAACAACAATGCACCGGTCGGCATTTCATTATGGAATCCTACAATAAAAATGGTGGCCGATTCCATGTCGATGGCCATGGCACGCGATTTCTCTACATAGCGCTTAAACCTGTCGTCGTATTCCCACACCCGTTTATTTGTAGTAAGCACAGTACCTGTCCAGTAATCACGCCCATAATTTTGTATGGTGGTTGAAACTGCACGTTGCAACCTAAATGCAGGCAGGGCAGGGATTTCGGGCGGCAGGTAGTCGTTCGAGGTTCCATCGTTACGTATTGCTGCTATGGGCAGGATTAAATCTCCAACTTTATTTTTCTTTTTCAGGCCTCCGCATTTGCCCAGAAACAATACAGCTTTTGGTTTTATGGCACTCAGCAAATCCATGATTGTTGCAGCATTGGGGCTGCCCATGCCAAAGTTAATAATCGTAATATCATGCGCTGTGGCATTAGGCATAGTCCTGTCCTCACCAACTACAGGAACGTTAAATCTCTCGGCAAACAACTCAACATACTGATTAAAATTAGTAAGTAAAATATATTTCCCGATTTTTTCGAGAGGCAATCCGGTGTATCGTGGCAGCCAATTTTCAACAATTTCTTTTTTTGTTTTCATAGATGATATCTTATTTTAAAATTATTTTTAATCGCTGGTTATAAACATTCAAAGAGTATGGCAATATAGTAGTTTCGTCGATATACAGTCTTTCTAAGCGTTGCAGGTTTTGGATCGAAGCAGGAATTGTGAGCATCACACCGCTTTGGGCAACATCAAGTTCAATGAGGTTTTCGAGTTGCCCTAATTCTTCGGGCATGCATGTCAGGTTATTTTTTCCGATATACAAAAACTTTAAATTGGTAAGTTGTCCGATTTCTTTTGGGAGCGAATCCAATTGATTGCGGTGCAGGTGAATTTCTTCGAGCTTTTTTAACTGCCCTATTTCGCGGGGCAGTTTTGTAATCATATTATATTGCAGCGACAAATACCTGAGATTTTTCAACTTCCCTATTTCCGGCGAAACAACTTTTATCTGGTTTCCATCAAGCACCAGTTCTCTCAGGTTTGTAAAACTGTAAACTTCGGAAGGGATTTTATTGAGATTTTGTCGGTGAAGCACAAGTTTTTCCACAACATAAGGATTTACAATGGCATCGGAAATTGAAGTATATTTGTTGAGCTTCCTCTTTCGTTTTAATTCGCCCGGATATAAATTAACCGAAAACCGAATACAATGGTAATCGTGTTTTGCGGCCGGCAAGTTGTAATTTATCTCAATATCGAAACCATTTATTATGGCCGAAGATATTCCTACCTGCCAATGGTATTGATTGCTGAAACCAGTAGTGTTTTCCCATTTTGTACTATAATTGAAATATTCGTCGTAAATTTTTACATACGAGCCAAGTAAGCCTGCACGTTGAAAACCTAAACAGAATTTTATATAATCGCCTGCCAACACCCTGGCTTGAAAATCCATGTCGAAATAGTCGTTGCGGTATTCATAAATCCCATTCTCCGAATTTGAACCTCTTCGTGCATATCCAATACCAAAACGAAAAGCCAAAAACGAAGCGGCTTTCTTCTCAACATTCAACCCAATAACGGGCAATAGTGAGGGTTCCAACAAAATGCTATCAATCTTTAATTTGCTTGAATTAAACCCGGTATTCATGCCTATAAGAAAACCATGAAATGTATTCCGTTGGATTTGTGAGTAACTATGGAACGAAATAATCAGCATAAAAATAAAAAGAGCTAATCTTTTTTTATTCCCATTTCGATATGTAATTGAGCTTTTCATTCTTGATTAACAAAATAACAAGACTTTTTCGAGATAACAATATATTTATCGATCTAACCAAAGATACAAATTCGGCATTTTTCATATACCAGTAAAAGTAGTTTACACTTTTTCCTCTGTGTAACTCTGTGTTATTTCTCTGATGACTCTGTGGTTAAAATTCATATTTCGATTAACCACAGAGTTGCACAGAGTTTTACACAACTTGTCCCGCTTTTCGCGGGAGAGTATCACAGAGAGGAAAACCCAACATTACTAAAAAAGTGTAAACCCGGAAATGAAAAATGCCACAAATTCCTCTATTAATGATTTTGCCGAAATTATTTTAATCTTTGTAAATTACTCATAAATAAAACATTCATGACAAAGATTTTAATACACATGAGTTTAGACAAATAAAATCAAGATTTAGAAAGGAAATTAATCTCCCGCAGATTGCGCAGATAGCCGCAGAAATATGATTAGCAAAAATCTGCGTAATTTGCGGGAATAATTCTATACATTAATAAAATGGAAAAACTGAACTTACCGGCATATAGATTCAGGATTAAAAAGGAAAACGAAAAGTATTTTATTTTTGATGTGTTCAGGAAAAAGTTTCTGGTATTGACTCCCGAAGAATGGGTGCGGCAACATTTTGCATGGTATCTTGTACACGAATTGGATTACCCAAAAAACCTAATCTCCGTAGAACATTCGATTGTAGTAAATAACTTGAAAAAACGTAGCGACATTGTAGTTTTCAACAATCTATCACATCCTGTGTTATTAGTTGAGTGCAAAGCCCCCAATATTAAAATCGATCAAAAAACTTTCGATCAGATTGCAATCTACAATATGCAGTTGAATGTGCCTGTTTTAGTTGTTACAAACGGGCTTGACCATTATTGCTGCATTATTGATTCTGAAAAAAAGAGTTACTCCTTTTTAAAAGACATACCAAACTATAAACAGCTCTGATTACTAATACTGTACAACTCTGAAGCTATAAAATATTCTTTACCAACAATCTCGACTCCAGCATTTCGTGTATGCTGTATTTCAAACCCTCGCGGCCAAAGCCCGAATTTTTAACCCCTCCATAAGGCATGTGGTCAACTCGAAAAGTCGGCACATCGTTTATTATCACTCCACCAACTTCGAGATTCTGAAATGCATAGTTCATTTCGCTTAATGTATCGGTAAATATTCCAGCCTGCAGGCCATACTCCGAATCGTTGACGTAATCAACGGCTTCTTCGAAATTGCTGTATTTTTCAAGCGTTACCACAGGTCCGAAAATCTCAAGCGAACAAACTTTCATTTCCCTGCGTGTGCGGGTTAGCAGTGTTGGTTCGTAATAGCTGCCCTTTCTATTTCCTCCAAACAGTATTTCGGCACCATCAGAAACTGCCTCGTTAACCCATTCTTCAACCCTGACAGCATTTTCTTCATCTATCATTGCCGAAATGTCGGTATTAGCAACTTTGGGGTCTCCAACTTTCAGCTTTCTCAATATGTTAATAAACTTTTTTGAAAATTTTTCAAATATTGAATCATGGACTAAAATACGTTGAACATGAATACAAACCTGGCCAGAGTAAGCATACCCCCCGGCCACCGTTTTGGCAACAGCAAGGTCTATATCAGCAGAATTACTTACAATAACTCCGGCATTTCCACCCAGTTCGAGTACAATTTTTTTCATACCTGCATCTCTTTTAATTTTTCTACCAACCGGTGGCCGGGGGGTATGCTTACTCTGGCCAGGTTTGTATTCATGTTCAACGTATTTTAGTCCATGATTCAATATTTGAAAAATTTTCAAAAAAG
>JAYENH010000094.1:0-5268 GCA_034721995.1 Bacteroidota bacterium | reverse complement strand
TTGCAATATGCTCTGTCAGTCACAGGGTAACTCTCTCCAGCGAGAGTTACCCTGTGCTTTTACAGATCATCCTTTCAGGATTGTCATTATGCTGAAATAATAAATAATTTGTTGCCAGCACCTCAAAATAAGATTTAGCCCTGCAGTCGGCTGTTGGCTGTCTTGTAATTATGGCACAATATAAAGAGCAGCTATTTTTTTTTGAATAGTACTATCAGTTATTGTGTTTCTATGTGTACAAAAGAACAAGCCATAATGAAAATTATTTTGGAGCTGATCGGTATAGGTACACGGCCACAAAAGCAAAAATAATATTGGGGATCCAGGCAGCAAGTAAGGGGTTGAAATTTCCGTTTATAGCAAATTGCTGCGATATCTGCATAAAAAGAATATATCCAAAGCTAATCAACAGGCCTATTCCAATATGGAGGCCAACACCACCCTTTACTTTACGCGATGATAAAGCGACACCAATAAGGGTTAATATAAAAGTTGAAAAAGGAAATGCAATACGACGGTATTTCTCTATCAGGTACGATTCGATATTTTCCACTCCATTCATACGTTGATTATCGATAAAGGCATTTAATTTCGGCAACGACATGGTTTCTACAATATTATCGCGCATACTAAAATCCGAGGGTCTCATATTTAAGGTAGTATCAATATTTTTCCCCAATGAATAGTCTTCGTCTAAACCATTAATATTCCTGATAAAATAATTTGTGATTTTCCACTTTTTGTTTTCTTCGTCCCATTTTATATAATCCGAAATCAATTTGGATTTCAGTATGCCGTTTTCAAACCTCTCCATCGAAAATTTATAGCCAACGCTGTTTGTAACATTATAGTTTTCCATAAAAATATACAAGCCCGGTTCAATTTGCCGGTGTATGTTGCGATTATAATTTCTGTAAGGGTTTTTTAGATATTTTTCGGCAAAATCGAGGCGCACCTTATTTGCCGGTGGAATAATGTAACTGCTAAGTGTAAATGAGAAAAGTGCAATAATCAATGCTGAAAGAAAGTATGGCCACATAAACCGATGAAAACTAACCCCGCTTGACAGGATTGCGATAATTTCGGTATCGTAAGCCATTTTCGATGTAAAAAATATTACGGCAATAAATGTGAATAATGAGGAAAACAGATTGGCAAAATAGGGAATGAAGTTCAGGTAATAATCGAAAACTATTTCCGACAAAGGAGCTTCCTTCTCAATAAAATCGTCGATGCGCTCGGTAACATCAAAAACAACCGAAATGCTTATTATCAGCAAAATGGCAAAAAAGAAAGTTCCCAGGAACTTTTTTATTATGTATATATCAAGTTTTTTTAACAATTGGTTTTCAGAAATGAAATTAGACTTAAGTTTTAGTCGAGTGTTTTTTTAATGTATTCCGCACTCTTTTTTGTAATCTTAGCAATTTCGTCTATGTTTATTCCATCTTTATAATAAAGTCGTATAATGGTGGTTTTTAATTCTGCTTGTTTTTTTTCTGCTTTGGCTTGCTCTATCATATTCTTGCTTCGCATTTTTTCTTGTTCAATACCTTGTTCAATACCTTGTTCAATACCTTCTCTGCGACCCTCCTTTCTCATCCCTTCGTTATATCTTTCAACTCGTATTCTTGATTCTTCGTAATCTTCAATATATTCCAGATCATCATCTGTTAAGTTAGATCTCAATAAACGCCTAATTAGCTCAATAAAAACCTTATCCTTTTTATATTCATCAAAATCTGATTTCTTATTTAATTTATTTAAAGTTTTTTCAGCTAAAATAAACCATGCTGAATACTTTGTGAATTTTTCGCTTTTTACAATATTCTTTTGAAATGCAAAAAGAAGTCGGTTTTTTTGTAAGAATAATAAACCTTTGCTATCATTACTGCAAGTTTTCAGAATATTTTTTATTCGATTTTCAATCTCTTCGTTTTTCCAAATTTCAGTTTCCTCGAAAAAACTTGTTGCCTTTTCAGGCACCATTGTATAACTCACATAATCATCGGTAAAACCAAGGTTGTCGTCTACCATCCAAATTATTGTTACTACAGGTAAAAGCCCAGTGTAATCTTTAACTTTCTTTATGTTCCCATCCGATAAAAGAATTTCCTTTATTGGCAAATCTTCCAATTGCAGAGCAGTATTGAGACAGTGATATGTGTAAAAACGATAGATTGTATCGGGCTTGTACCACTGTTGCATATCAATTATCACATAAGCATCGGCAATTTTACAGCGGAAGTCAAATTCTACGGTACGTGCATCATCGGTAAGTTTATGCTTTACCGGCATAAAGGCAATTTCCTGAATTTCAACATCAAGGAAATCTTCTAAAAACTTTTTCGCAATATCTAAATTTGAAAAAACCTTTTTAAAATATCTGTCATAATTTAATGGTGCTAAATACATTGTCAATCAGATTTATAAAAAAACAATCACTACAAAGGTACAACAATCTAATTTATAATCTTTCGCTCACTTTTGTAATCATGTTGTTTTTCCATTTGCTAAAAGTACCTGCTATGATTTGTTTGCGGGCTTCTTTTACTAAGCATAAATAAAAACCGAGATTATGGATACTCGCAATTTGTGCCCCGAGGATTTCCTTCGAAATAATCAAATGCCGCAGGTATGCTTTGGAATAAAAGCTGTCGACAAAAGTTGGCCCTTGTGTATCGATTGGGCTAAAATCGTTTTCCCATTTTTTATTTTTAATATTGATAATACCTTCACTTGTAAACAACATCCCGTTTCGGGCATTGCGAGTGGGCATAACGCAATCGAACATATCAACACCCAGGGCAATAGATTCAAGAATATTTGCAGGTGTACCAACACCCATCAGGTAGCGCGGTTTATCCTGTGGCAAAATATCGGTAACCACATCTGTCATTTCGTACATAACTTCGGCAGGTTCGCCCACGCTTAGCCCGCCAATAGCATTGCCCTCCATTCCAAAACCGGCAATAAATTCTGCCGATTGTTTTCGCAAATCTTTAAACGAAGATCCTTGAACAATTGGGAAGAAGCTTTGGCTATGCCCATATTTTGGACCCGTGTTATGAAAATGGTCTACACCTCTTTTAAGCCAGCGATGTGTCAACTCCATCGACTTTTGTGCATATCGGAAATCAGAATCGCCCGGGGGGCACTCATCTAATGCCATAATAATATCTGCCCCGATGCTGCGCTGTGTATCAACAACATTCTCTGGTGTAAATGTATGTTTCGAGCCGTCGATGTGCGACTGAAAGGTTACTCCTTCTTCTTTTAATTTTCGCATTTCGGCCAAGGAAAAAACCTGGTAGCCGCCACTGTCGGTCAATATGGGTTTGTCCCAGCCAATAAATTTATGCAAGCCCCCGGCTTGTTCAAGAATATTAATGCCCGGCCTTAAATATAAATGATATGTATTCCCTAATATTATTTGGGCACCAATATCGTCTTTTAATTCACGCTGATGCACTGCCTTTACCGTTGCAGCTGTACCGACCGGCATAAATATCGGGGTTTCGATTTCGCCATGATCGCTAATTATATTACCTGCCCTGGCTTTGGTTTCTTTGTCGCTATGTAATAAATTAAATTCCATTTCTAATCTTTTATACAGCGAACTGAAAAGCCCAACATTTTAAGGTTATAATATCTGAGAACCTTATTATTATCGAAACTAAGCGTGCGTGATATAGCAAAATTTGAAAAATTACCGCTTGATGTCCAAAAATTGCTGGAACTTCCTTCAACAACAATATAATTCCCGGAATATACAAAAGTGCGATAACCACCTGGTAATGCAGAAAATCCACTGGAATTTGTTGCTCCTGTATTTGGCGAATCCCAAAAAGAATTGCCCGTTTCTTTGAGTGCGCCTCCTGCATCGAAACCACGCCAGGTATTATTTTGATCCCATTCGCTACTTCCCTGGCCAAATTGGCTATCGACATTAGCTTCAAGTATTTTCCATTCGCCATCGGAAGGTAAATGCCAGCCCGTGGGACAAATCCCTTGTGTGCTTTCAGAATATACATACTGCATCATTTCGTTCCAGGAGTATAAGCCACCATAAGTTTCACATTTCAGCGGATCGTTATTAATGCAATGTTTTTCGATTACGCCATTGTCTGAAGCGTTTGTATTGCTGCCATTAGTACTATTATGTATCATTATGCCAACATTTAGATTCTCGGCCATCCAGCACTGATTTCCAATCTGAACAGTATTGTAAGCATTACATTCGGCATCATAAATTATCGAAGGACAAAAAGCCGGATAAGGAAATCCTGTATTTGCCGGATATACCAAAGTATCCTGGCTCGCCATATTTATTAAATATGCTTTTCCCTGTACCATATCTCCAATTAAATCGATACCATAAGATGGCCAAAATACCTGTCCTTGATTATCTTTAACAATGTTTACATTTTGTAATACAGGAGATAGCATGTTACTAATGGCAGCGGTATCAATTCTGATATACCCCAGAATACTCCAGCCAAAAGGTAAACTAATAGGTGTAATTTCAGGTTGAAGCAAATTGCCATGAACAATTAAAGTATCTGCTATCTGCATTTTTATCTGATATCCTTTTCCTGAAACAATATCGCCAATAAGATTTATTCCATATTGAGGCCAAAATACCTGGCCTTGTCCATCTTTAATAATACTTACCGAGGCTAAAATGTCAGACATTAAACTATCGAATTCAGGAAAAACAGGATCGATATAACTTGAAAAATAATTCCATTCGACAGGAAGAGGAATAGTTTGCTCATTAATAGAAACTGAAAACGAATTATAGCTTTCCTCCTGCGAGGTATTGGCAAAAATGTCGGTAGCAATAACAGACAGGAATAAATTCGATGTTGCAATATTTGGTAATTGAATTACCTGGCTTCCGGAGTCGGGTAAGTTAGTTGCAATTACCTGGGCAGTACCGCAAAGCGACGACTGTAAAGCAATAGAAACAGGTGATGCTCCAAAACTATCGTCAATAGCCTGCCAACTTACAGTAATGCTGCTGCCTGTTTGATATTGTTCTCCTCCGTTAGGAATATTTGAAATTATAACCGGTGTTTTGGTATCAATTACGCCGGTAGAGCTTTCGCCGGAAAAACTCTGGGCAACTACAATGTAACTAATACTTACTATTATTAATATTGAAAATATCTTTTTCATTTTAATCCTTTTTAGCTTTGGTTGAATAAAAGCCCTAATTCTTCAGGCAACGCACAGAAAATCCTGATTCTTTTTCATCTACAAGCC
>JAYENH010000093.1:0-5289 GCA_034721995.1 Bacteroidota bacterium | reverse complement strand
CCTGAAAATCATACTCTAATAACCCTCTGACACTGTTCACTTTTATCAATATCGATTTGTTGAAAGGAAGTATATCAAGAATGTCTTTCCCAATAAAATATTTCCCATTGGGCAGTTTTTTGAATTCACTGTTCGTATATTTTACTAAACCAAAAACGGAATGATTGATAAATATTTCTTTCCCGGCCTTAAAAACTGTATACCGCGAACTGTTGGTATCAAGCAATTCAACAACATCATTAGCGTAACGGAAAAGTTTATTATCGGTCTCGAAAAATATCTGACCACCAGATGACACTATATTAAACACTGCACCAAAATCATCATCTTTTAGAAATTTATCTTTCAACGAAAAAAAGTTATTCAATCCACTCGAATCGGGTGCTAAGTAACCAAAATCGTTGAATGCGCCAACGTAAATCCGTCCATCGCAGCAACTTGTAAGATAAGGCCAGCCCTGAATTTTTATTAAACGCCACGAAATTTCATCGAACTCCAATATCCCACTCATGTTGCCAAAATACATTACACCTCTTAAGTCCTGTGCAACAGAAAAATTCTGAGGGTCGGTACCATATTCTTTCGGCAGGTAGTTTCTAATTTGAGGCAATCCTATTTCGTTACTCTGCGACAAAAGATCGGCAGAAATAAAAAAATTCAGAATTATTATCAGAAATATAATAAATGAATCAAATTTTAATTTATATTTACAGAAAATGTCCATTTCATAAATATTGTAAGTTTAACAAGTGTCATTTTTTGAACGAATAAATATAATTAATATAATTTAATCAAAATACTTTAGACTATGAAAGATGCTAAAAAGACTATTATCATACCCTGTGATTTTACAGAAGTATGCCAATTTGCCCTTGATTACGCAGTAAGAATTTCCCGGATTCTGGGTACAGACTTCACTCTTGTGCATATTGTAGATGAAGGCGGAATGTTTGCAAACGAAGAAAAAAAGAAAAAAGAAGTTGAAGCAGCCACCAAAAAACTTGAAGAAATTGCAGAGAAAACCTATCTGGAACACAACGAAAGGCCAAAAATAATTGCGCGGATCGGCAATATCTATTCAACAATAAATGAAATTGCCGAAGAACTTGAAGCTCGATTGGTAATGATGGGCATTCACGAATTTAAAGGTATGCAAAAGCTGACAGGAAGCCACGCCCTTAAAGTTATAGCGGGCTCGAAAATCCCTTACATTGCAATTGCTGCTTCTTATATTTATCGGGCCGACAATGATATTGTTTTTCCTGTTGACCATAAAGTGGAGAATAAAGAGAAACTTGTGTGGGCCAACTATATGGCCAAAAACTTTAATTCTAAAATGCACATAATTACTCCAAACTTTAGCGATGAGCTTTTGAAAAAGAAAGTAAATGCAAATTTGATTTTTGCAAAAAAATACTTAGACGAAAAAGGAATAAGGTATGAAATTGCAACAGCTAAAAAAGGAAAGAATTTTGCCGATGCAGTTGTAGAATTTGCTAAAGAAGTAAACACAAATTTAATACTTATAATGATTACTAAAGAGATTGGTTTCCAAGACTTTTTGTTGGGAGCCGATGAACAAAAGATAATATTTAATGATGCAAAAATATCGGTTATGTGTGTAAATCCCAGAATCGATCTACGCAGATCCGGTGGGTTTAATTAGTGTTTATCAATTAAGTCGAATTGAGAAACAACGATTTCTATGATCGTTGTTTTTTTACATAATTCTTTCAGCAATGAAAAAACTCGTTTTTGCAACTAATAATCCACATAAATTAAAAGAAATAAAACACTCTTTGGGCAATTATTTTGAAATACTCAGCCTGAGTGAGATTAATTTTTTCGAAGAAATCCCGGAAACCCACGAAACTATTGAGGAGAATGCCACAGAAAAATCTCTTTATATTTTTAAGCGTTTGGGGATGGATTGCTTTGCCGACGACACAGGTCTCGAAATTGAAAACCTTAATGGCGAACCAGGAGTTTATTCCGCACGATATGCCGGCAAAAACCCTACTTTCGATGATAATATGAACAAAGTGCTTCGTTTACTCAAAGGGAAACAAAACAGAAATGCCTGCTTCCGTACAGTCATTTCACTTATTATCGATGGCAAAGAAATTCAATTCGAGGGCAGGGTTGATGGTAAAATTCTAGAAGAAAAAAGAGGCGAGGCTGGTTTTGGTTACGATCCCATTTTTCAGCCTAATGGTTATAAGCAAAACTTTGCCGAAATGCCGCTAAACCTTAAAAACAAAATAAGCCACAGGGGCAGGGCCGTAAAAAAACTTGTAGAACATCTTTTGGATCGATAGTTTATTATGGGGCAAATATCAGCAAAGAAAATAGAAGGAAAGCTTATTAACGGACAAACTTACACAGGAAAGCTGATGAAATTTCAGTCCGAAAAATTAAGATTTGGTTTAAGCCTTAGCAAGTTCCATAAAAAACCTCTGGGTACTTTTGTGAAACAATTTAACCGGCGAACAAAACATGAAACTAAAATTGCCTGGAGCGGTATTTCTGTTATTGATGAAACAAGCGCAAACGAAAAGCAATTATCCAATTTTTTTGTTGGCAGCCCTTTGGGGTTTATTATTGCTGATGGAATTGTGCTAAACCCGCCACTATACAACAAACCTGCCCTTTTATTAAATAATGAAGGAAAAATATTTATAAAAAATGTAAGCACCCAAAATGGAATTCGTGTATTGTGCCGTTCGCATAAAATTGATATTCCGCCCGAAAACCGTAACATTGATGGAGAAAAGCATATTTTACCCGATTTTTGTTTTTACGATCTGCTTTACGAAAAAGATTACATTTATGCAGATGGCAGGGTGATTGTACAATTGGCCGGCAACATTATTAAAGAAATAATTTTTAGTAAACCAGGGCAAAAAATCCCAATACAAACAATTGGCCTCACCCTTTCGGTAGCCGACGAAGCCTTCCCTCCCACTTGGGACATGCGCGAAAGAGAACTGGAAATTAAGATCAAAGGATTTGAAAATATCAGGCAGGGAATTGAAACAGGGTCTTTTATTGTTCAGCATGGAAAAGTTAACATCAAGCTAAATTCCGAAACATGGCAGTTTAATCAGAATCGGTCTAAAATATCGGAAGAAAAAACCAATGTAGATTGCCCCGGCATTGCTATTGGTTTCGATATAGATAATAATTTAATTATTATTACCATTGTAGATGTACATGGAAATCCACAGAATATCAGTCTTGAAAACATGGCAAAAATACTTATCGAAAATAATACTTCTGATGCCGTAAGTTTCACCAATGATTGGCAGGGAAGCCTTATTTTGGGTGATGAAATAATTGTTGATTCATCACAAAAAGAGGCTGAGGCTCAAAACGAAACATTTCCTGTTTCATGCGCTGTAATGGGGTATTTTAATTGAGGAAACCTCTATTGATCCAACTCTTCGTGTTATACTGTTTTTTTAACACTCATTTACAAGAGCATTTTTTCTGTCATACAAAACATACTTTCCCCTGCATTTTTGGACATCGAAAACTTTAAACCCTAAACTCAAACGGACTCTCCTGCGAAAAATCCGGATTATAATAATCCGAACTATGTAATTCCTGCACCCATCCTTTATGGAAACCCAGTTTGTAAAAGTGTTCGCTCACTTTTTTGTATTCATCAGCTCTAAGCTTTCTAAAAAGATTTGGGTGGTGGGCTACTATTGGCATTGGATTATATTGCGACATAAGCGAAATATGTACATTGACCGAAAGCTCGTTTGCAATGCTATTTAGCACAGCTATACTATTGTTTGCATTGCCCGGCAAAACCAAATGGCGGATTATCAAACCCGATTCGGCTTTTCCCTTATCATCAATCAAAAGCAAAGAACCTTTTTGATGGTACATTTCCTTTATGGCTGCAAGTGCAATCACAGGATAATTTTCCGCACCGGAATATTCTTTTGCAATTATACTGTCCATATATTTAAAATCGGGCAGATAAATATCGACAATATTTTCCAGACTTTTAATACTTTCAACTGTATCGTATGCATTGGTATTATAAACAATTCGCGGGAATCGGCCTCTTCGATTTAATTCGGATACAATATCTTTTATCTGCGGAATAAAATGTGAAGGCGAAACAAAACCTAACAAATTGGTGCCTTTATCCAATATCTTTTCGATGCGAAGAACCATCTCATTTATGCCTAATACTTCTTCGTGCAAACAATTATTTCTTGAACTTATCTGATAATTCTGGCAAAATATGCAGGATAGGTTACATCGCGAAAAGAAAACATTACAAATCCCATTGCTCCCACTCAAAACCGGCTCTTCGCCAAAATGCAAACCAAGCGATGACACATGACAGGCCGCCCCACTGTTGCAATAGCCTAAATCACCTTCTAAACGCTTAACTCCACAATATCGTGGACATTGTCTGCAATGGTTTAAATCAGATATTATATTTTTATTATCTGTTAATATTTTCACTTCTATTTCAATAAAAAATAAAACGAATTGTTAAAATTAGTATTTTTTCATATATTTGAAAAAAATAACAAAATTATATATATCAAAGGGCTGAGACTTTCGGAAAACAAGAGTTTTCTTGTTGGCACTAAATACAATTAAAGACAAAAGAATGTTGTATTATTACTAAAACTGATAAGATGACAAACCGGTTACGAATTTTAATAGTTGAAGATATTGAGCAAGATGTAGAACTCATATTATATCAACTCAGAAAAGAGGAAATTAATTTTGTTCACTCTCATGCAAAAAACAAATCCGAATACATTAAATCACTAAACTCTTTTAATGCTGATATTATCCTTTCTGATTACAATATGCCATCGTTTACCGGAATAGATGCTTTGCAAATTGCTAAAGAAAACTTTTCTGAAATCCCATTTATAATTGTAACCGGCTCGATAAACGAGGAAATTGCTGTTGATTGCATTAAACAAGGAGCATGGGACTATGTTATAAAAGAGCATATTGTGCGTTTAGTACCTGCTTTAAAAAATGCCTTAAAACTCAAAGATCAAAAACTCGAAAAACATAAAGCTCAATCTAAACTTATTAAAAGTGAGCTAAAATATCGTTTAATTGCATGTAACATAAACGATATGATAAGCAAGCACAACCTTGAAGGGGAATTCGAATTTGTATCGCCTTCGAGTTACAATTTACTTGGATATGAACCCAATGAGCTTACAGGCCGCAGTATATATGATTTTTCTCATCCCGATGATATCGAAATAATTAAAGCAAATCATTCGCAGATTATTG
>JAYENH010000092.1:0-5301 GCA_034721995.1 Bacteroidota bacterium | reverse complement strand
TTGCTTTGTGAAATTGCGTTGTTGTTGTTTGGCCCCGGTGCCGATAAAACCCATCCGGTGGAAAGGATAATACCACCAGGAAGGCCAATCGACTGGCCATTTCCAAAACCTCCTTTAGCGTTTGGAGAGCCTGTATAGTTAACAGTAGTATCAATAACCTCAGCGCACCCTGATACTAAACTATTGGCCATAGCTACAGGAGTTACACTTGAAGAAACTGTCAGGTTTTGCCCAAAACTATAGCTGATGCCAAACAGGAAAACTATTATTAGTGTTTTTACTTTCATCATTTCAGTTTTTTTGTTTGAAGACGGAAGTCGGGAGTCCGAAGACCGGAGTAGGAAGACCGGAGTCCGAAGTTCCTTTCTATCCTCAATTAATTTTATTTTTAAATGCCAACATCATGTTCATCAAATTAAATGAATCATTGCCTTTTGCCAGATAATCAGGTTTTCAAATTTAAAACTCATGGCTTATAATATTTATATTTACTTTTTTAAACACCTTCCATCTTCCATCTTCCATCTTCCGTCTTCCGTCTTAATGAACCACCGTTACACTTCCGGTTTTTCTGTAATCTTTTCCCTTAATATCGCGAAACTTAATCAAGTATGTATAAGTACCAAGACTAACAACTTCACCACTATCACTTCGTCCATCCCAACCAATTTCAATATCCGACGATTCAAAAATCAATTCACCCCAACGATTATAAATATACATGTTGTAGTGGTCTTTGTCCAATAAACTAACATATGGTCTGAATGTTTGATTTTCGGAAATGATACTATAAGGGTTAAATGCGTTTGGTATATAAAAGATGTCCTCTTGTTCTTCGATAGTAATAACCTGATACGATGTATCGCGGCATCCATCAATAGTTTCAGTAATTAATGATATTGTATATTTACCCGGAACAGCTGGAAACGAATGGGGATACGGGTTTTCTACAATTATTGAATCGCCATCGCCAAATGCCCAATACGAAACAAATGCCCCATCAGAATTATTAACAAAAGAGATAACAGGATCCATTATACTAGTAATTATGGGATCAACATAAAACAGAGATATCGGTCGTGGAAAAACAACAATATCTTCGTGGTGCTGAGCCTTTGACTGGCACTCCCAGGGTGAAGTTACCATAAGGTCAATTTCGTAAATTCCAGGGTTATAAAAAACATGTACCGGGTTTTTCTGAACCGAGTAATTAAAGGTCTCGGAATCGTTAAAGTTCCAGAAATATGATTGTCCAATATCGGGGCTATTTTCAAAAAACTGAACTTTGAGTGGGGCGCATCCTTTAATAACACTTGATGTAATATTTATAAGAGGAGCGGGTAAAACAGTAATTTGCACTGTATCTTTAACTAATGGGGTATTACAATTATCCTGTCCCACAACAATATATTTTGTGGTAGATTCGGGCGAAACTTCAAACGGAGGTGTAACAACAGGACCATTAAACAATTCGTAAATGTAGGGGCCTCCGTTGCCTCCCGATATTTCAGAAAAAATAGTTGTTGTATCGCCCTGGCAAATTGTATCATCATAAGTAAAGGCCTCAATTTCAAGTGGGGGATTAACAAATATAGTAATACACTTTGTAGTACTCCTGCAATTAAAAGTATCGGTTACATAAACACAATATTGTGTCGATTCTACCGGATCAACAGTAATATTCTGAGATGTATAACCCCCGGGTATCCAATGAAATGCGTACGGAGTTGTACCACCTATTGCTGCCGAAGTAATATTGGCTTCGTGGCTGTAACATATTGTTTTATCGGCCGATGTATAAATCGAAACCGGTGGCGGCTCGGTAAATGTTATGGATGTATTTACCTGGCAACCATTATCGTCGGTTGCTGTAACATAATATGTTCCGGCACCCAAATTTGTAATACCGGGAGTATTGCCACCAATGGGTGTCCATTGATATGTAAAAGGAGCTGTCCCTCCTATAACAAAAATCTGTGCCATTGCATTAGTATCTCCATAACATTTTATTTCGGTTTGCGTGGTTGTAAATGTTATAGATAATTCTTCAACTTCGATTTGGGCAGTAGCATCGCAGCCATTGTTGTCGGTAATTGTTATAGTGTAGTTTCCGGTTGGAAGGTTCTCGAAAGTATAGGTTTCAAGCGCAGTTGGTGCAGAATTTGGTTGCCCCTGACAGGAAAAAATATACGGTGCAAACGCATTACTTGTAACAGCTGTAATTGTTCCATCCGAAGCACCGGGGCATGTTTCGGGTGTAGAACTCAGGTTAAGGGTAACCGGAGGTGGCTGCCCGATAACAAAGGTTGAATCGATAAGCTCGTAAGCAGGTCCGGTAGGCCCGGCAGGGTATGTAGTTACAGTAACCGAATAATAACCTGTTATTAAATTAGAAACCGAATTTATCGAATCATTCGATCCTATTGATGTAGAAATAGTGTTTATTCCGTTAGACCAACTATAATCATAAGGCCCCATTGCATCGTGAATAGTAATTGTTGCCGTACCCGAAGCTTCGCCAAAGCAAATTGCATCGGTACTTGTTTGTGTTAAAAAGCCACAAACTTGTGGAGTTACATAAACCGTATCGGAAAAAAAACCTCCACATGGCTCATAAGTAGCAACATATTCGGTTAATACCGATGGCGAAACCAGTACAGTTGTACCTGTTCCTACAGGATTTCCGTTTCCTGTCCACTGGAAATTTTGAAGTTGTGGCGGACCATTGGGAAGATATCTCCAGCTTTCCATATTAGCTGTCCAAAGTGTGTTGTTACGGCCGGTAACAGAATAGGCTATGGTACCGGCAGCATTTTGAATTCCCTGCACACCATTACCGCTGTTCCAGCCCGGGCAGGTAGGTACATTTAAAAGGTGGTTGTCAACATAATTTGATGTCTGGTGCAAGACAACCTGAAAAGTTCCATGAACAGATGTACATGAAAATAAAGCAACATCGACCCAGTTCACTATTAGCTTTTTATTACCGGGAGGGCCTACCGAAGCCCAACGTATATCACCTGCTTGACCTGGATGCCAGTCGCGGTAGGGTGCCATAACGCAGGCACGTGGGCGTGAGGGATCAGTGTTTGGAATAGCCTGTGTTACCCAGGGATCGTACGTAGCACTACTCAGTGCCTGAAAAGAAATCCATCCGTTGGCACCAACCCAAAATTGGTTGTAGACCTGCCCAAAAAAGCAAAAATCGAAACCAATCGGAAAAGGCCCCCAGTAAGTATCATCAATCAAGTTTGTTGTTACCGATTGGCCAATTGTTACAGGCAGGGGGTTATGAGGTATCTGGATTATGTTATAGCTTGTGGTTTCGTACAATGTAGTATCGAAGGTGAGTTCTAAAAGCGCAGACGTACCCATACATATTGTTGTGTCGTTGCTTACCGACATACTAATTGGCTGTGCCCAAATCCATCCATTAACAAAGAAGAATGAAAATATCAGGCTGAAAAATAATTTTCTCATAATGATTTATTTTTTAATTGAAAGTAAATGGTCTAAAGGAAATTCATTTTTGCTGATTGAAATGCCTGTAAAACCAAAAAACATGAGCATTTTGTGTACCTCCTGAATTTGCGCTTCATGGTTAAATTGTAAGCTCATCGAATAGCTGTCGGTTTTGTTTTCGATTGCTTTTGCCGAAAGAGTTAAATAGTTTCCAAAACTTTTTGCCTTTTCCAACATTTCGTCAACTTTTTCTTTGCTGAGATCAACAGTAAAATTGCTCGATGTCTTGCTCTCTGCAACAAGCAGTATGTCATCAGCAGTATCGAACTGTGCAATAAGGTTTTTCTCATTCTGTGCCTGCAGGCCTAATGATGTCAGAAGCATCATAATTGTTAGTAGAATAGCATTTTTCTTCATATCAAAATTTTTAGAATTTTCAGTAAAGACGCACCATCTGTTGAATGGTTGTGTACATTTATAATTAGTATTAATATTTTGGTAAATATGGGGAATTCCGGGCAGAAAAAAAAGTCGGAAGTCGGAAGTCGGAAGACGGGAGATGGAGGAAACCGGTGCAACGGCTTCAAGTCCGTGGCACCGATACACAAATAACGGGGGGTAAACTTCAAAAGTCTCAAAGACTTTTGAAGTTAGTCAACCGCTGAACCCGATTAATGCAAAACTATTTTCTCGACACGATTTATGTTTTTGTTAGTTATCCTGATAAAGTAAATCCCTTTTGGCTGTTGGCTTATATCTATTTCCTGTTTGTTTTTTTCTGATTGATTTTGAATTGACTTATTCCAAATTTTCTCCCCAAGCAAATTATAAACTTCGATATTTATTTCCTGAGTGAAATTTGCAATCGACCAGCTAAGGTTTACAATGCCTTCCGACGGATTTGGATAAATCAGCAATGAAGAAGGATTTTCCTCTTTTTCGATGCTGGTAATAGTAATATTAACCGATTGTAAAACAGTGTCGGGACCGCAGGCATTTTCGGCTATCAACGAAACTTCAAAAACACCGGTTTGCGAATAATGATGTATTGGATTTGCTTCAAGGCTGGTTTGCCCATCACCAAAATCCCACGCATAATATGTAGCATCTGTCGATGTATTGGTAAAACTTACGGTACCACTATCGTTCAGAAAATTGAACCCGGCTAAAGCCTGAGGCTGGATTAAGGCCATTACGGGAATAAGTTCGGTTTCGCAGGCTTGCTGAAAAATTTCCCAATCGTAAAAATAGTAGTAATAACTTGTTGGTGCCGACGAGGCCGAACTGTGTTTAATGCTTATTATACCTTCGAGATTGAAAGGATATTCATTCACAAGATTGTTGTTTCTAAACATATCGGGAGATACAGGCCCTTGCAATTGGTAGTTTATGCCGGGTTGGATATCGAAATTTAAAGTTATCCTGCTCTCTCCAACAGGTATATAAATATCCTTTTGTTGAATGGGATTGCCATTTTCGTCATTTAACGAAATTGTCCTTGTCCCTGCACTTCCGGCATATACTTTTACCGATACTAAACGAACAGCGGCATAACAATCGAATACCAAATGGTGCACAAAAGCAGAAGTAAAATTTCCGCCACCACCACTATTATCTGTTTTTCCTACATTATCGGCTTGCTCGTAAGCATAAGTTTCGACATAATATTCGGTATCCTGAGCAAGAAAAGGTGTATTAAATGTATCGCCCATAAATAAAAGATCTTCGCCAAGCGAATCGGCAAACCAGGTTTTTAAGCCATTGCCCTGAGCAATTAATTCAACGCTTCCGGGGCCACAGTTTTCTCCGTCCTGTGCCTGGGGCAAATCTGCACTGATT
>JAYENH010000091.1:0-5302 GCA_034721995.1 Bacteroidota bacterium | reverse complement strand
CTGCATTTGAAGCTCAATACTTTCGAGGATTTCTTTTAAATGCCCAATCAATTTTAGAAGTTCGTCGTATTCTTCTTTTATTTTTTCTCTTTCCAGACCGGTAAGTTTCTGCAACCTTAAATCAAGGATTGCCCTTGCCTGTAATTCGGAAAGTTCAAAAGAACTCATCAAACCATTTCGTGCATCTTCAACTGTTTTCGAAGCACGGATTAGTGCAATAACTTCGTCTAAGTGATCCAGTGCAATTAATAAGCCTTCAAGAATATGAGCTTTTTTCTCGGCTTGTTCGAGATCATATTTTGTTCGTCGCACAACAACATCGTGTCTGTGATCGACAAACAACGAAATCATCTCTTTCAGGTTAAGCGTTTTCGGGCGACCTTTTACCAGTGCTATGTTATTAACCGAAAAAGTACTCTGTAAGCCTGTGAATTTATATAATTTGTTAAGTACAACATTCGAAATTGCATCTCTTTTCAAGTCGAAAACTATGCGCATTCCGTTTCTGTCGCTTTCGTCGTTGGCATTAGAAATACCGTCAATTTTCTTTTCGTTAATAAGATCGCCTACTTTTTTAATCAGTTCGGCTTTGTTTACCATGTAAGGTATTTCGGTAATAATAATCTTCTCGCGGCCTGTACTTGTAATTTCTACATGGCTTTTTGCCCTTACCACTACCCTACCCTTTCCGGTTTCAAAAGCATTTCGTACACCTTCGTAACCATAAATTGTACCTCCGGTAGGAAAATCAGGAGCCGAAATATGCTTTATTAATCCTTCTGTATCAATATCATTATCATCAATATAGGCAATAATTCCATTAATAACTTCGGTAAGATTGTGTGGTGGCATATTTGTAGCCATACCCACAGCAATTCCTGATGCACCATTTACCAATAAGTTAGGAATTTTTGTAGGCATTACAGTCGGCTCTTTCAAGGTATCGTCGAAGTTTAGTTGGAAATCGACTGTGTTCTTATCAAGATCGGCAAGAGTTTCTTCCGAAATTTTTTTCATTTTTGCCTCTGTGTACCTCATTGCAGCAGGAGGGTCGCCATCAACCGATCCGAAATTTCCCTGGCCATCAACCAAGGGGTATCGCAAGGACCATTCTTGCGCCATACGTACCATAGCCTCATATACCGACGAATCGCCGTGGGGATGGTACTTACCAAGTACTTCCCCAACAATTCTTGCCGACTTTTTATAAGTCCTGTTCGAGAAAAGTCCAAGTTCGTTCATCCCGAAAAGGACCCTGCGGTGTACTGGTTTTAAACCATCGCGAACATCCGGCAAAGCCCTGGAAACAATAACCGACATTGAATAATCAATGTAGGCCGATTTCATTTCCTCTTCAATATTTATTTTGATTATTTTTTCTTTTTCTCCAGTCATCTAATTCCTTATCAATTCTATTAATATTCTTAAAGCACTTAAATATAATTGCTTAGCATGATTTATTAAAATAAAAAATTGCCACACGAAAGTACATATTTATACTTAAAAAACAGACTAATCCATAAGTAATTATCAACAGCTGATGTTTACAAAAAAATGTAGTTCTCAGTTGGCAGTGAACGATCCACAGTAAGCAGCAAGCGACCCGAAAACCGGAAGTTGACAGTTCTGCAAACAGACGATAGCGACTTGTAACCTGCATACGGCAACCAACAGGTAAACCTCTGATTTTAATAGTTGATTTTAAAATGCAATAATATATCGACATTTTGCTTTGCATAATATATCTTTGCAATCTTAAATTAATAAAAAATATATAGTAAATTAGATGGATTCGAAATTTTCACAAGAAATAAAAGATGTCCTCCAATACAGTAAAGAGGAGGCAATAAGGCTGGGAAATAATTTTATTGGTACCGAGCATTTATTCCTGGGCATACTTCGCGAAGGAGAGGGTGTTGCCAACAACCTTATTTCAAATCTCGGGATCGATGCCGGTGAAGCACGTAATGCTATCGAAAATAAAATTAAAAATGACCACTCTGTTACGGTTGAGGATTCGAGTGATATTCCACTACAAAAAACTGCCGAACGGGTATTAAAACTTATTTATCTCGAAGCGCGTGCTTTTAAGGCTACTGAGATTAATTCCTCCCATTTGTTACTTGCTATACTAAAAGACCAATCAAGTTTGGTTACAACATACCTCAATGAACTGGATGTTAACTATGAACGGGTAAAAAGTCAGATTGAAAGTATTAAGCCCCAGGGAAGTACAAATTTTCCTGACGAGGAGGAAGAAAAACCGGCTGGTTTTGGATCAGGTAAAAAACAAACTCCAGCTAAAGCAAGCAAATCGAATTCGGAAACCCCTGTTCTCGATAATTTTGGCATAGACATAACAAAGGCTGTTGAGGAAAATAAATTAGACCCGATTGTTGGTCGTGAAGTTGAAATTGAACGACTTGCACAAATTTTAAGCCGTCGCAAAAAAAACAATCCTATATTAATAGGTGAACCCGGTGTAGGAAAATCAGCAATTGCCGAAGGCCTTGCCATGAGGATTATCCAAAGAAAAGTTTCGCGCGTACTATTTGACAAGCGTGTGGTTACTCTCGATCTTGCTTCAATTGTTGCGGGTACAAAATACCGTGGACAATTTGAGGAAAGAATGAAGGCCATAATAAATGAGCTATCGAAAACAAGCGATGTTATTCTTTTTATTGATGAAATCCATACAATTGTAGGAGCCGGTGGTGCAGCCGGTTCGCTCGATGCTGCCAATATGTTGAAACCTGCTTTGGCTCGTGGCGAAATACAATGTATTGGTGCTACAACATTAGATGAATACAGACAACATATTGAGAAAGACGGTGCTCTGGAACGCAGGTTTCAAAAAATAATGGTAGATCCTACAGGACCCGAAGAAACAATAGATATCCTCAACAATATAAAAGAGCGTTACGAAGATCACCATAATGTAACATATACCGATGATGCTATTATTGCTTGTGTAAATCTTACACAGCGATATATAAGCGATCGTCATTTGCCGGATAAAGCAATTGACGCATTAGATGAATCGGGTTCGAGAGTGCATATTTCTAATATCCATGTTCCTGAAAAGATTGAAGAAATTGAGGATGAAATAGAAAAAATAAAAATTATAAAAGTTCAAGCTGTTAAGAGCCAGGATTTTGAGCAAGCAGCAAACTTCCGCGATCAGGAAAAAGATTTACTGATTAACCTTGACAAGGAAAAGGAAAAATGGGAAAATGAATTATCGCAGCACCGCGAAACAGTAGATGAAGAAAAAGTAGCAGAAGTTGTTGCCATGATGACAGGTGTTCCCGTGCAGCGAATTGCACAGGCAGAAGGATCGCGCTTAATCCAAATGAAATCGATCATCACCAAAAAGTTAATTGGGCAAAACGAAGCCATTGAAAAAATCACCAAAGCAATTCAACGAAACCGGGCAGGTTTAAAAGATCCGAATAAACCAATTGGCTCCTTTATTTTTCTTGGGCCTACAGGAGTTGGAAAAACGCAGCTTGCAAAAATCCTTTCAGAATATCTATTCGATACAAAAGATGCTTTAATCAGGATTGATATGAGCGAATACATGGAGAAATTTTCTGTTTCGCGACTGGTTGGGGCTCCTCCCGGATATGTTGGTTATGAAGAAGGTGGCCAGTTAACCGAAAAAGTTCGCAGAAAACCCTATTCGGTTGTTCTGTTAGATGAAATAGAAAAAGCCCACCCCGATGTATTTCATCTCTTGCTTCAGGTTTTCGACGAAGGACATTTAACCGATAGCCTTGGTCGCCGGGTAGATTTTAAAAACACCATTATAATAATGACCTCGAACATAGGCTCGCGTCAGTTGAAGGATTTTGGTCGTGGTGTTGGATTTTCTACCCGCGACAACGACGATATTGATGATGATTTTGCCAAAGGAGTAATTCAAAAAGCCATGAAAAAAGCTTTCGCTCCCGAATTCCTGAACAGGATCGACGATGTAGTAATGTTCAATTCATTAAAGAAAGCTCATATCCATGAAATTATCGACATTGAATTGGCCGGTTTATACGAACGTGTTAAAGACCTGGGATACAAAATAGAGATTTCGCCGGCTGCCAAAGATTTTGTTGCAGAGAAAGGATACGACGTACAATTTGGGGCACGGCCATTAAAAAGGGCTATTCAGAGGTATCTTGAAGATGCAATGGCAGAAGTAATTATCATGGCTTCGATTAAAGAGGGAGACACTATTAACGTTGGTTTCAATAATAAGAAAGAAGAAATTACTATTGATATTTCTTCAGCTAAGAAGGAAAAAAGTAGTTCAAAAACTTAGGTGGATCAGAGCTAATGCTTAAGCATTTATATTTGTTTTTAATAGCATTCGTGGGCTTACTACAGTCGATCCGTTTTTTGCAACTTCTCTGTCCGAGCCATGTTTAGTGCATCTTTGAAAACTACGAAAAATTTTCCATATACAGATGTTATTTCCTTATCAAAATGGATTGCATGAAAAACGAAAAAATTGTTCTAATTTCAGAATTTTTAATTGCTAAATCCGCATTATCCCAATGATATAATGTGAAACCGGAAGCTTCAATCCGCCTATCTGGCGGACTGCACCATAATGCCAAACCCGAAACAATTACCTATCCCTTCAAATCTCTCTTTTTCAGAATAAAAATAATTCCTGATAAATAAATGGCAAACCAGCCAAAAGTAATAATAAATGCCTTGATGGAAATATTATCGCTTATTTCCATAAAAATATAACGGCCAAACGGAACTTCTATTAAATTATTCATCGACTTAACAGGAAAAAACTGTACTATTGCAGGCATCCATCCATCTTTAAAAAAAGGGGCATTCTCGAATATGGCAACAACAATAGGCTCGAACATCAAACTGTAAAGGAACAGGGCTACAATTACAAAGCCCGATTTTTTAATTATCAGCGAAAGCAAAAAAGCCATAGTACAAAACAGTACAATCTGATAAAAATATATGGCCACAAATTCAAGTTCGTCAAATATAAACCTGCTGCCCCACACATGCGAATAAATTGCCCCGTGTATAATCCCCAACACGAACAAAAGCACTGTGCTTAATGCTGCAAGGCTAAGTATCAGCATCATCTTGCTTTTAATAAACTCGCTTTTGCTTATGCCATCGATAATATTTTGGCGCATGGTATTGTAGGTAACATCGTTGCTTACCGATATTATTAGTATAAAAACCAGCAGGATAATTCCAAACGATGCCAGATAAGTTATGTTTTGCCAAATATCGGGGAAATCGTAAATCGGAATTATCGTGGGATCGA